>JAPLFE010000051.1 GCA_026390855.1 Chlorobiales bacterium
CAAAGATAATTAAGAGCCTACCATCTTCAGCCATAATTTGATAAAATGAATCTGTTGCCGAGCGACTTTATGCCGAGGTTGCGGAATGGTAGACGCCCAGGACTTAAAATCCTGTGTTCAGCAATGGACGTGCGGGTTCGATTCCCGCCTTCGGCACTATTAATATGATACATCTTTGATGTAATGCTGTTAAGGAAACCGTTTCACGGTTTTATGTTATGACCTTATCCTTCAGGCACAATCTCCATTGCAGTACTCCTTCACCCTAAATTCACAGAAAACATGAGTTCGGAATTCACGAAGATCCTGCTATCTGAGGACGAAATGCCCCGTCAATGGTACAATATCCAAGCTGATTTACCTTCCCCGCTCCCTCCTCCTTTAGGACCCGACGGGAACCCGGTTGGACCGGATGCTCTTGCAAAAGTCTTTCCAATGAACCTTATAGAGCAGGAAATGAGCACTGAGAGGTGGATTGATATTCCCCAAGAAGTGCAAGCTATTCTGAAACTCTGGAGGCCATCACCGCTTTACCGGGCAAGGCGACTGGAAGCTGCTTTGCAAACCCCGGCAAAGATCTTTTATAAAAACGAAGGAGTATCTCCGGCAGGAAGCCACAAGCCCAATACGGCTGTGGCTCAGGCATGGTATAACAAGCAGTTCGGCATAAAACATCTTATTACTGAAACCGGAGCTGGACAGTGGGGAAGCGCACTTGCGATGAGCTGCAAGCTAATCGGCATCGACTGTAAGGTATTCATGGTGCGTATCAGCTTCGATCAGAAGCCGTTCCGCAAAATCATGATGAAAACATGGGGAGCCGACTGTATCGCAAGTCCCAGCGATCAAACCGCAATCGGACGCAAGATACTAAGTGAATTACCTGATACACCAGGAAGCCTGGCGATTGCAATCAGCGAAGCTATTGAACAAGCTGTAGAGCGGGAGGATACACGCTATGCACTCGGCAGCGTATTGAACCATGTTATGCTTCACCAGACCATTATCGGTCTTGAGGCCCGCAAACAACTCGATAAGGTAGGACTTTATCCAGATATCGTAATCGGTTGTGCTGGAGGAGGTTCAAACTTTGCAGGCATCAGCTTTCCTTTTCTGTGTGATAAAATTCACGGACGTGAGGTTCAGGTAATTGCAACAGAACCGGAGGCATGCCCTACCCTTACGAGAGGCCCTTATATCTATGACAATGGAGATGTTGCAAAAATGACACCTCTGCTTCCAATGCACAGCCTTGGTCACGGATTTATTCCTCCTGCCATTCATGCCGGAGGGCTAAGATATCATGGTATGGCCCCATTGGTAAGCCATGTAAAACAGCTCGGCCTGATTGATGCAACTGCCATTCCCCAAACGGAATGTTATGAGGCTGCCTTGCTTTTCGCTCATACCGAGGGATTCATTCCTGCACCAGAAACCTCTCATGCTATTGCACAGACTATTCGTGAAGCAAAAAAAGCAAAAGAGGAAGGGAAAGAGAAGGTTATTCTCATGAACTGGTCAGGCCATGGTCTTATGGATCTTCAGGGTTATGATGCCTTCCTTTCAGGGAAGCTGAGTGATTACCCTCTCCCTGAAGAGCTCCTGCAACAATCGCTTGCCGCGGTAAAAGATAATCCTCTGCCGCAACAACAGTAGCCATGATCATTAAAAATCCCCCAGTACTGGGGGTTTTTTAATGATGACTCTACTAACAAGCATAACTAGCAACTCATTATTCAGGGCCAAGCTTTTCCTCTCGCTTACCTTTTTTTGCAGGCGCTGCCCCATCAAGGAAACGGAGTTCATTTTCTTTTTCATCAAATACGATCCGGATCGTGCTGCCTTCGGAAAATCGGCCTTTGAGCATCTCTTCGGCAAGAGGATCTTCAACATATTTCTGCAGAGCCCTTTTTAGAGGACGTGCACCATATTTCTGGTCATAGCCCTTATCGACAAGAAACTCCTTGGCTTGTTCATCTATTTCGACCTCAATACCCATTTCATGAAGCCTTTTGAAAAGCTTGCCAGCAGTAATATCAATAATTTTGAAAATATGCTGTTTCTCGAGGGGATGAAAAACGATAATATCGTCTATACGATTCAGGAACTCAGGATTGAATACACGCTTAAGGGCATCTTCAATTGTTGACTTCATCGCCTTGTAGTTACCGGTCGAATCATCAGGAGCCGTAAAGCCCATGCCTGAACCTGCCCCGAAACTCTTGATGTCTTTAGCTCCAATGTTCAAAGTCATGATGATAATGGTATTGCGAAAATCAACCTTTCTACCCATTCCATCAGTCAAACCCCTTCATCAAGCACCTGAAGGAGAATATTGAACACATCCGGATGCGCTTTTTCAATTTCATCGATAAGCACGACTGAATAGGGCTTGCGACGCACTTTTTCTGTTAACTGGCCACCCTCTTCATAGCCAACATATCCCGGAGGGGCTCCAACAAGACGGCTGACAGAGAACTTCTCCATATACTCGCTCATATCTGCTCTGATCAAGGCATCCTCGCTGACAAATATATAACGGGTGAGAGCCTTGGCAAGCTCAGTTTTACCTACACCTGTAGGGCCAAGAAAAATAAAAGATCCAATCGGGCGTGAAGGATCTTTCAACCCTGCACGGGTTCTTTGTATGGCCTTGGTAATCTTTTTGATAGCCTCATCCTGACCGATAACCTCTTTTGTAAGGTCAGCCTCCATGGTAAGCAATCTTTTCGATTCCGACTGCGCAACCCTTGCTACCGGAATACCAGTCATCATGGCAATCACAGAGGTAATATCTGCCTCAGTGACATCATAAACGCTTTCGGATGCCCTGTCTTCCCAATCCTGTTTTGCATGATCAAGGGCATCAAGCAGGTTTTTCTCTTTGTCGCGAAGCCTTGCTGCCTCCTCAAAATTCTGCATTTTCACGACCTGATTCTTTTCGGTCTTGACCTCTTCTATTGAATTCTCAAGCTCAAGAATTTCCTTTGGTACATGAATATTACTTAAATGAACTCTTGCGCCAGCCTCATCCATAACATCGATGGCCTTATCGGGAAGAAAGCGGTCGGTGATATAACGTTCGGAAAGCTTTACAGCTTTCTCAATTGAGTCTCCCGAATAGTTCACATGATGATGCGTCTCATACTTCGACTTGATATTGTTGAGAATCTGGATGGTTTCATCAACAGAAGTCGGCTCAACCATGATTTTCTGGAACCTCCGGTCGAGAGCACCGTCTTTTTCAATAAACTGACGGTATTCATCAAGCGTGGTTGCTCCGATACACTGAAGCTCACCACGGGCAAGAGCAGGTTTAAAGATATTGCTTGCATCAAGCGAACCCGAAGCACCACCAGCACCCACAATGGTATGAAGTTCATCGATAAACAAAATCACATCACGTGACCGTTCAAGCTCATTCATGAGGGCTTTCATCCTCTCTTCGAACTGACCCCTGTATTTGGTGCCGGCAACAAGTGCTGCAAGATCAAGGGCAACAACTCTCTTGTCGTACAAAACCCTCGATACTTTACGCTGCACAATTTTGAGGGCAAGGCCTTCGGCAATCGCGGTTTTACCAACGCCAGGCTCGCCAATCAGTACTGGATTGTTCTTTTTTCTGCGACTCAAAACCTGGGCCACACGCTCGATTTCTTTTTCACGCCCGATAATAGGATCAAGCTTGTCATCAAGGGCAAGCCGAGTAAGATCACGGCCAAAGTTGTCAAGCACTGGAGTCTTTGTTCTCTCGCCTTTTCTCGGATCAGCTTTTTTTGCTGGCCGTTCAGCACCTCCCGAAGAATAGGAACCCTCTAAAGGTGGCTCGTCCGATTCACCTTTGCTGCTGGTAATATTCGTGAGTTCATCTCTCACCAGATCGTAGGTAACCCCAAACTGTTCAAGAATCTGAGAAGCAATATTATCATCACCTTTCATAATCGATAGTAAAAGATGCTCGGTTCCTATAATATTCGACTTACAGATTTTTGCTTCGAGATAGGTAATTTTCAGTACCTTTTCTGCCTGCTTTGTAAGAGGTACATTACCCATCTGGGTTGCGGGTACCTTTGGATGCGTACTTTCTTCAATTTTCTGTTTAAGACTGAATAAATCTATCTTGAGGTTTTTCAGTATCTTGGCCCCAATACCTTCGCCTTCCTTTATGAGACCAAGAAGAAGATGCTCAGTACCAATATAGTCATGACCTAACCGAAGGGCTTCTTCGCGGCTGAGTCGAATGACATCCTGTACTCTATTTGAAAAATTTCCTTCCATTCTTTATGTATCGGTATAATTGTTATGAATACCCAGTTTCAAAATATCCACATTTATGCACACGTTAAAAAAATGTGTATAAAAAAATAATTAATAAAGATAGTTACTATTAAAAGCAATTCCATAAAAACAGAAAACTCTTTAGACCGATTAAAGGTTCTCCCAATCTTGAATCAGATATGAATATTCAGCATATCCTTATCGATGACAGTAATCCAGAACATTATGAATTATCGATTTACCGTACTGGAAAGATAAACAGGGTAAGACTCCTGGATAAAACATACAAAACATACTGTTCACTTGAGATCGAAGCACATAACTATGCTGCATTTTTCCATTATGGAATTGCAGAAGCATTAAACAAACTACCATTCCTTTCAGAAAGCAACAATGGTCTCGACAGCTGGGATGAGGCATTTCTGCATAACAGCAGCCTTTCATCGATGAACAGAATTATTGATGAACGCATAACTTTAATCAATCCGGAAAAAAAAGAAATCATCCTGCTCGGCTGGCAGGATGAACCAGTAGGTGTAGCATATCTTCGTGAAATTGACCCAGCAAGGTTTCTTGACTTTATAAAAATTCTCAAGCTGTTCGTTTCGGAATCAGAGGTTCAGCGATGCGATCTTGAATTTATACTTTAACGGAGAGAGAAAAAGGAGCTTTAGAAAAAGCCTGGGCTCACTTGACTGAACAGATATTGAGGAAAATGGCGGTTTTAGCCCCAATAGAGATGGGGGAATGAGGCTATAGTATTTCCGGTTTCGTATACCGGTATTGCAACATCCTCTCCGCGTGCGTTCTTTCCTTTTGCAATATCCTGCACCCCTGTCTGCTGATCTGAAAATAATGAAATTCATGGCCAGGCAGCTCCACATCAGGAGCGTTATCTGGAAAAACCTGTCTAAAGCCAAGTGTCAGCTTCGAATCCTGTATGTTGATATCAAGATCGAGTACACCGCACATTGGGGAAACCTATCCAGCCTTGAGGGTGATTGTTGTACACAAATACATCATTCCTCCACATTCAGCATAGGTAAAACCGCCATAGCGAAAGTATGAGGTGATCTGATTACGCATAGCAACATTTACAGAAAGTTTTTCGGCATAGAGTTCAGGGTATCTATCCGATAGGTAGAGTATATCAGCTTTCGGAAGCCTATCATCATCCATGGAGCTGAAAAACACAATCCTGCCGTACTCTCCGAAAACCTCAGGAGTGCAAGCGTCAAAGTGGTTTTTTAGCAACCGCTTGAGGGTGCTGCCAGCAGGAAGGCGCTTTTCTTTACTGCCATCGTTCAGCTATTCTAACTCCATTGGGCTAACGGATCGGGATACAGAAACTGATAGTTCAATGCTTTCGTAAGCTTGGCACTGTTGACTACTTTATAAGAAGAAAGCTCTGCGGAGGAAGCAAAAGGAGGTAATGACATTCCTGTAACCTTTGCAGCTTTAGTGTAGTATTCGCGTCTCAGGGGATGAACCGGACTACAGGCATTGAACACTTCACCCCATTGCTGCAGACGTATGATTTCCAATATGACTTTGACGCAATCATCACGGTGAATAAGATTCATCGGCTGATCGGCATTTGCTATCTCTTTCATGCTTGCGAGATATTTTTCGGGATTACGATCATAACCGATCAAGCCGCCAAAGCGTAACACCGTGGTCTGAAACCCGCTCTCCTGCATGAGCATGTCCTCGACAAGCAGCAGTGCCTGACCTGAAAGTGTTTCAGGTTCAAGAGCATCCTCTTCTGTAACTTCTCTGTTAAGAGTTGGATATACCGAAGTAGAACTGACAAAAAGCACAGAACGTACCGGAGATTGGCCAAGTGCATCAATGAGTGAAGAAAACTGCTCGATATGGTACTCTATAATGTCATCGCGCCGCTCAGGAGGGATGTTGACAATAAGAATATCGCTGTGTAGAAAATCGGTAATATCTTCACCATTTATCTCGGGATCCAATCGCACAAGAAAAGGTTCGAGACCAGCATCGTGCAGCGTTTCAAGGTGTTCCTCTGTCGTGGTCGACCCCTTGACAGAATATCCCTCTTTTATGAGAGCTTTTGCAAGTGGCAGCCCAAGCCAGCCGCATCCGAGAATAGTAATAGTTTCTTTTTGCATGAGACTGTTTTGAGGTTACTCTGATTCAATGCCCTAATGTACAGGATCCGCGACTGCATTTCAACTGAATTCACATTGAGTGTTAAGCTCCTAAATCCAGAATAATTGCTCAGGCACTTTCACCAGAGTCAGCTTTTACAATCAACTCGTCGAGACAGGTACTGCAGACGCAAGTTTTATAGCGTTCGGCAAGATGCTCTTTCACTTTAACAGGAACGACTTTCGTGGTGCACCAGCATGTTGGCGAAAGGCTGCAGGTAAACGATGTCCCGCATTTTGGACAGGTTACTGTATTTCCGCTGCTGGCAGTTTGATCGATGGAATGTGTCATAAGTGCCACATTGGTTTATAATTGAAGTGTTGACCACTATACTGTCATTGTCTGGCGTAGCGCTTTCTGCCATCCAGTTAAAAGCTTCTCTCTCGTTTTTGGCTCCATGGCTGGCGTGTAGGTGCTTTGTACCTTATGCAAAGCAAGGAGCTCCTCGCTTGAGTGCCATATTCCTGTCTGCAATCCGGCCAGATATGCAACCCCAAGCGATGTCGATTCGATATTCGCCGGTTTCAAGATCGGAACGTCCAGGATATCTGCCTGAAACTGCATAAGAAATTCGTTGCTCACTGCCCCGCCATCCACCATGAGTGCCTTCGGAAAAATTCCAGTGTCAGCAACCATAGCTCGAAAAACATCATAAGATTGATAGGCTATCGATTCAAGGGCTGCACGGACAATATGGTTTCTGTTCGCCCCTCTCGTCAGTCCGACAATAGATCCCCTTACTTCCATCTGCCAATGGGGTGCACCAAGACCTGTAAATGCAGGAACGATGTAAACTCCGGCATTAGTCGAGACTTCACGCGCCATCACTTCGGATTCCCCTGCACGCTGAATCAGCTTGAGCTCATCCCTCAACCACTGAATCACGGCTCCACCGATAAAAACCGATCCCTCAAGAGCATAACAGGGCCTGCCTGCCGCATTGATGGCCAACGTTGTCAGAAGGCCGTTATGCGACTGAATAAAAGTATCGCCTGTATTCATAATCATGAAACAGCCGGTACCATAAGTATTCTTGATTGACGAAGGTTCAAAACAGCACTGGCCGAAAAGAGCCGCCTGTTGATCACCTGCAACAGCGGCAATAGGTACACCCTCAAGCTCTTCCAGAGCTGTCACCCTGCCAAAATCATCCATGGAGTTTCTAACTGCCGGCAAAAGCGATGTCGGTATCTCAAACAATGCAAGCAGCTCTTTATCCCACTGTTTATCCTTGATATTGAAGAGCAGGGTTCTTGATGCATTGGTGAAATCGGTTGCATGCACCCTGCCGCCGGTCAGTTTCCAGACCAACCAGCTGTCAACCGTGCCGAAAAGAAGATTATCAACATTGAGGGTTGAACGGTGATCGAGAATCCAGCGGATTTTAGTGGCACTGAAATACGCATTAAGTGGCAGCCCAGTTTTGGCGGTGATGCATTCTTGTTGCGCCTCATATCGGTGACACAGTTCGCTGGTTCGTTTGCATTGCCAGACAATGGCGTTGTAGATCGGCTTGCCGGTTAACCTGTCCCATACAATGGTGGTTTCGCGCTGGTTCGTGATACCGATCGTAGTGATTGTCTGATCATATCCCACTTTCAACTCTCTGACCCCATCGACTACAGTCTGCCATATCTCTTCTGGATCATGCTCCACCCAGCCTTCCTGAGGATAAATTTGGGTAAATTCCTGGTAGGCCTTAGCAATGACCTGACCCTCCGGGTCATAAAGGATAGAGGTTGTTCCAGTGGTTCCCTGATCGATTGCAAGTATAGCCATGCTATTATTAATGAATTACTCCAATTCCTGTAATCGTGCTTCACTCTCTCTATAAATTACCGATTCGGAAAGGGAACTCCTTGTATGGCCTGATCACGATAGTAACGGCAAGATTAAGCACTTCTACTAAAACTCATGTCTTTTTGTTGATCAGCCTGAAGTCGTGAATGTCGAGGTGAATCAGTACCGGTCCTCCGAGCGGCTTCCCTTTCGGTCCCTTCGGGGTTATCCGCCTTATCGAGGGGTAAACAAGTCCTGTGCTGTTTTGCGTGTGCTGCAAAACAACATTGGATGCAGCTGCAAGCGGGCTTATAATATCAGCAGTATAGTCGTGTTGAATCAGGAGGCCAGTCTCGCGGTCAAACCTGAATCGCTGCACCTTGCTATGGGTAGGAATCTCAACTGGAAATCGCGCCTCCAGCCAACCCGGCTCTAGCTCCTTCCATATAATCTCCTCACGCATCAGCAATGCTGGGAGGGTAAAATAATTCCAGGAAGCATAATTGGCGAAATAGGACATATCGAGGTCATCCCAGTAAAATAACCTTCTCCCGATTTTGAAATAATCCCGCGCATTCTTCCGCTCTGAAATGACCTTGCCATCTTCATTTTCCAAACGGACATCAAGACCATCAAGTACCCCTGTAATACCAAGGTTTCGACCAATCGGTTTCAATGTGGAGAATGGTCTGTGAACATTTAAAACCATTCTGGAATGGTAAAAAAATGGCCGACGTTTCAGAGTAAATGCTAGTCCAAAAGCACTTATTTCGGTTTCCAGAGTATTTGCGTTTTGCCATAGTGCGCGTCCGCCATACGCGGCAATTGCTTTTTCTGCTGTTTCTGTCAAACCCATAGGATAATCTGGTTTTATCATTCACTCGCCCTGCTTCTCAACAAGATATTTCCAGTATTTCATGGGCATATTCGATTTCTGGAGGCGAGGGTTTTTACGTTCAGGTATTGCAATGGTTTTAAAGAAAGCCTGCCATAGTGCCTGTACTTTTTTTTCGTCCTCTGAAAAGGCGGGAGTTGTGAATTGTTCAATGGTTCCAAACTGAAGGGAGCCGTTATTCCAGCGGACAGCTGTTCTGCGTTTGACGTCGTAGATAAACCAGTGCTGCGCTCTTAACCTACGGCTGAAGTAATCGGCAAGGGGATGAATGATATTATAGTCGGGTGCCATTTTTGCAAGGTAAGCTCCATCCCGGAGTTTTTCGAACCTCAAAAGTCCTTTCATACGGTGCAGTTCCCTCCCCGCTTTTTTAGCAATATATACAATGTCGCGTACGGCTGGATGGGTGAGATATCCTTTTACCTGATCACCATGTTTGAAGGCTAACGAGACGTAATGCAACAGGCTTGTTTCCATCCCCTCCTTTTCAGCAAGCATAAATGAGTAAAGAGTGTGAGCTGCATCAGGGGCAAACTGCTTCAGCCGGAAAAAAAGAGATTCGGCCAGGGTTGCATCAGTACCAATAGTGAACCCCTCTTCAAATAGAGTGTCCATGCGCTCTCTAAGCATAACCTTTTCAGGATCAGGTTCCTCTTCGAGAATCCAGGCGATAGCTGACAAAAGACCATCAGCAGTCCCGTCATAAAGGTATTGGTTCATAATTACGCAAAAAAACCGGGTAGTACCAGTTGTTTGGAAGGTGCTGAAACTAGCGCTTCCCTGTTTTCACTAAGCAAAAGTTGTTGACGAATAAGGGCTGGTGGTTGATCAGGTTTTTCAAATGACCTGCCTGAACAGGTGATAAAATATTTTGCCCGTTTTAGAACTACCCCTATTTTTTTCATTCCTTCGTAAGTAATAAGTGAAAAACGACGGGCAGCGATAATGCGTTTTGCCGAAAGTACTCCGATACCCGGTACTCGCAGAAGTGTAGCAAAGTCGGCACGGTTAATCTCGACCGGAAAGAATTCCGGGTGGCGCAAGGCCCAGGCCGTCTTTGGATCGAACGATTCATCGAGATGGGGTGCATCTTCTGACAGGATCTCCTCTGCTGAAAAACCGTAGAACCGCAAAAGCCAGTCGGCCTGATAAAGACGGTGTTCGCGTAAAAGAGGGGGGGACGCAAGCACGGGGAGGCGGTTATCAGCTGTAACCGGAACATAGGCAGAGTAATAGACCCGCTTGAGGTTCATTTTTTTATAGAGCCCCTGAGAAAGGCGCAGTATCTGGAAATCATTTTCTGGGCTTGCCCCGATAATCATTTGGGTGCTTTGGCCTGCCGGTGCAAATTGGGGCGCCCTTCGACTCACCTTGCGCTCAACGAGGCTGGTTGAGATCTCCCGCCCGATAAGCGCCATGGGCTCAAGAATAGCATTTTTATGCTTTTGGGGCGCAAGTCGCTGAAGCGAAGCCTGCGAGGGTAGTTCAATGTTGACGCTGATACGATCGGCATAGAGCCCGGCTTTTCGCACAAGTTCACTGCTGCAGCCTGGAATGATTTTCAGATGGATATAACCACCGAATTGCTCTTCGGTGCGCAGAGCTTCGGCAACCCTGACCATACTTTCCATGGTGTAATCGGGGCTCTGCATGACAGCTGAGCTTAAAAAGAGCCCTTCAATATAGTTGCGGCGATAAAAATCAAGGGTAATTTCGATCACTTCGCGGGCAGTAAAAGATGCTCGCTCCATCGGATTGGTCGAACGGTTTACACAATAGGCACAATCGTAGATGCAGTCGTTAGAGAGCAGAATTTTCAAAAGAGAGATACACCGGCCGTCATCCGCCCATGAGTGGCAGATACCGCTGCTGGATGTATTACCTGTTCCGCACGAGGGTGCCTCACGCTTGCTTCCACTTGAAGCACACGAAACGTCGTAACGCGCTGCGCCAGAAAGAATCTGTAATTTCGCAAAGGTATCCATGGATGAAATATAGTGAAGAAAGAACGAAAGAGAAGGCGGATGGATAATTGTCTATTGTTGCTCTCGCCCTGTTTTTTCGTTCCGCTGCAGAAGCAATTCTATGGCGCGTCTGGCTCCGGTCACCACACCCGGAAGGGACTGACCTGGAAAGATAGAGTCGCCGACAAGAAAAAGGTTATCGAACAAAGTCGCAGGTCCTCTCACCTTGAACAGCGAGGTCTGGGGATAACCACCCACCAAGCCTTGAAAACGACCGGTATAACGCTCCCAGGTAACAGGTGTTGCGGCCGCTATGCTTCGCACTGCATCACGGGCTTGAGGAAATTGTTCCGAAAGCACATCAAGCATATGTTCGGTAAATGCTCTCTTCAGCTCCAAGTATGCAGCCATCCCTTTCTCTTTCGCTTTAAACCATTGTTCTGGGCGAGTATGGGTGGAAATCGTTACTGCACAAAGTCCTGCAGGTGCTCGATCTGGTTCGTCATCGAACGAAAATGAAACAAATATACTATTCCCTTCTGCAAGCTCACCACTGGCACCGATAATTTGCACATGATGCGTCGGCAAAGCACTGAACAGGGCTGGATCCATGCCGAGATAGAGGACAAAGGCGCTCCACTGCGGGCACTCGCTCATGACAACTGCAGATTTATTCTCCGATCCGGTGAGCAGAGCAAGTGATTCAGGCGAGAGGTTTGCAAGCACAAAATCAGAAGCAATTGCGGCGCCATCGGCAGTTTCAATACCGAACACCTGTCTGCGAACCGAATCGATGCGAACAACCTTTTTACGGTAAAGAACCGCCCCTCCGTTATCCTCTATTGCTTTGGAAAGCAACTCTGAAACCCTTCCAATTCCACCTTTAACACGATAAGCACCAGAAACCGGTAGATCAAGGGCTATGGCAGCATTAACGGCATTGGCATATTGTGAAGTAGTCTGAACGGAAACGAGAAGCTGAGCATCAATAAAGCGAACAAAATCAGGATCACTATCGAGTCCATGGTTGGCAAGCCATTCAAGAACTGTTTTTGTAGTGAATTGAAACAGATGAGCTGATTCAGGAAGTCCGGCAATACCCTTACGGGCAAGGCTAGCAAGATCACGCACCCCCTTAGCAGGCCATGAAAGCCCTCCTTCGGAAAGATGCCAAAGCAGCCTTGCCAGTTCGGCCTGTTCCTTCCAAAATGGTGCCGAACGTGGAAAGTGCTCAAGAATCTCAAAACGCTGAGATGGAAGGTCAAGATTTAGTGATTGGTGACGATACTGCCATGCCACCGCTTCCAGTGAGACCGGCCAGATAATACCTAGCTCTTTGCCGAGAATATCCATCGGTCCACAATCATGAAACCCGCAACCGATTGTAGCTCCTGCGTCGAAACGGTATCCATTTCGAAAAAATGTTGCGGCACACCCTCCGGGATATTCCTGCGATTCAAGCACGGTAATCATTGCTCCTTTCCGGGCGAGCAAAGCTCCCGCGGCAAGCCCTCCAACCCCAGCTCCAATAACAACTACATTCAAATCCTGCAGTTCCATGGTATTAGTCTTTGATTTTTCCTTGCCTTAAGGATTAACCACTGATATCCCTATGAAGTTCGGTCAATTCAACCTAAATAACAGCATAAAAAAAACATTAGAATGCATATAGTGGTGAAAACAAGGTTACCACAGCGTTCTTAAGTTTAAGAGAAAAGGAAAAACCTGAAAAGAGAAAGGATAAGAGAGTCGGCGTAGCGGGATTTGAACCCACGACCCCTTCCACCCCAAGGAAGTGCGCTACCAGGCTGCGCTATACGCCGATACAACAGATAAGGATGTAATTATAAGAAAATCCATGAATTAAAATAATCTTTTTTCAAGGTTTAATGACTTGTTGCAAACCATTATCCCATAGTCCCGCTGCGAGTTATCAACATTTCTTCAATTAATCAACCTCATCGGCCACATTACAAAGATAGGTATAAAAACCTCCTCCCTCTCTAAAAAAAAGACTATAAGATTTTCTATAATAGGATTTTAAGCAAAAAAAAATATCATAAATAAACATACCCTTTTGACAGCCAAATTGAGGCCCTGACTGTTGATTCGCTATGTTATCAACATTTTATACACATTCCAGGTTGCCTTATATACGGCTAATTCGATGCTTTAAGTACTCGATAACCGGTGGTAAAAGAGAAATCACAATAATAGCCAGTATCAGTAGCTTGAAGTTCTGTTGCACAAGAGGAAGCTGACCAAAAAAATAACCGCTATAGCTGAACAGTCCTACCCAAAGCGCAGCACCAACAACATTAAAGAGGATGAATCTACTATAACTCATGACGCCGATTCCAGCAACAAATGGAGCAAACGTTCTGACAATGGGTATGAAGCGAGCAATTATGATAGTCTTACCACCAAATTTTTCAAAAAACACATTGGTTTTAGCAAGATGCTCAGGATTGAAAAAACGCGACTTGTCATATTGAAATACTTTGGGCCCAATCCTTTGACCAATCTGGTAGTTAAGAGTATCACCCAACACAGCTGCAATAAAAAAGAGTATAAAAAGCAAGTGTGGGTCAAGTGATGAACCTGGCATAGATGCAAGCGAGCCTGCAGCAAAAAGTAACGAATCACCAGGGAGAAAAGGTGTAACAACAAAGCCGGTTTCACTGAAAATGATAACAAAAAGAATGCCGTAAAGCCAGTAACCGTAATGTGCAGCAAGAAGCTGGAGATGCGTATCAATATGGAGAATAAAGTCTGTGAGGGATGAGATCAGAACGGTAAAAGAATAATCCATGTTGTGGTCTATTATTGATAAAACTTCTCTGTTGGCATACAATGTAATGTAATCATTGAGTTAATGTGTCGCAAAATGCGAGCAATTCAGTCAATCATAGAACCTACATCCCCACCGATTGAACAATAATTTTGCCAAGATGGTGTATTTTATGCAAAATTTAAGGGCACTTTAATAATGCTTTAAGACGCTATTAATTAAAATAAAGTGTGTGGTTTTTGATATGGCTGTTTTGAAAACGCGCTTCAAAAGCCACTGTAATTAATAAATCATTCTAAAAAGCGAGGTGCCCCATGAAATACTCTTTCCGGTTTATACAAATAGCGATAATTACTATCGTGCTTGCAAGCAATGCCGCTTATGCAATTAAAAACAGCTTTTTGATCAGCGGTGAAGCTAAGCTTAAATCAGGGCATAACAAGGAAGCCATAGCAGATTTTACCAAGGCCATAGAACATAACCCAAAACACGCAAAATCTGACCTTTCACAAGCTTACTGCCATCGAGGAATTGCAGAACGTGCTATCGGCGAAATTGAAGCAGCTAACTTGGACTTTAAGAAAGCCATAGAGCTGGATCCAACGCCAAAAGATGCTATAGCGTTCACTAATAGAGGAATCGCAAAATCCGCTCTTGGTGATATCAATGGTGCAAAATCTGACTTTAAAATGGCAGACTCCCTTAGCGATGATTCTACACAGGATGGTGTAAATACAAATAAGGGGTAAAACCGTTCATTGTTCCGTTCGCTTTCTGGTATGAAGAAAGCTTGAAAATCTTCCTTGAAAGCCCCGGTAAATTATCGGGGCTTGTGCTATTGAAGAACGGTGATTTTAATTTTTCAGGCTCACGCCCTGTAATACGGAATGCACCTTCTTTTCTCTCTCATGAACGTCAATATCTAAGAAAAATCACTGTTGTGTCATTGAGCATAAAAAGTCGCAAAATGGTACCGGTTCCACTTGCAATGGAACGGCAGGAGAAAAGTTATTATTATGATATATTAGATTTGATTTTCCCACATAAGAAAACAATGCAACTCCAATGAGTTATTTAGAGACATCCCGATGTAAACTTTACTATGAAGACACTGCGGATTCTGATCCTTCTGGAAATGGGAAAACCGTAGTAATGTTTGTGAACGGCTGGGCAATATCCTCCCGATACTGGAAACCGCTAGTCAATATACTCTCGACCAGCTACAGATGTATTACCTATGACCAGAGCGGTACAGGAAAAACCATTATCACAGGCTATAAACCGACATTTACTATTCAGGGCTTTACCGATGAGGCAAGTGCGCTCATTGAACATCTCGAACTTCAAAAATCAAAGAAGCTGCATATTGTTGGGCACTCCATGGGAGGCATGGTCGCAACCGAGCTCTGTACTCGTTATCGTGAAGCACTTGTGTCCGCGACTATTATTGCATGCGGCATTTTCGAAGAGACAGCTTTTACCTCGATTGGTCTCTTGTTTCTCGGAGGGTTGATTGATTTTTCCATGAATTTCCGCAATATTTTCCAACACGAACCGCTGAAAAGCCTCTTTATCAAGAGGGCAGCATCCAAAGAGATCCCAAAAGAGTACCATGATATCATTATTGAAGACTTCACACAGTCCGACAAAGATGCGACCAATGCTGTAGGCAAGTTTTCCATTGACCCTGAAGCATTGAGGGCTTATACCCGCCATGTTATTAACATCGCTTCACCGGTTTTATGCTGTGTAGGGATGGCTGATCATACTATTCCTCCTGAAGGCACAATATCGCTCTTTGAAAAACGTCAGGCTGAAGCCTCTGCACCCACCCGGCTTGCAAAATTCGATGATCTCGGACATTTACCGATGCTTGAAGAGACTGCTGAATTTGCGAACGAATTGAAAAAACATTTTGAATTTGCTGAACAATTTTATAAAAAGAATCCGCTGGCATATACAGCCAAGACATAACATCCGATTTTATGACTACTACTTTGCTACTGTTGTTACAACGAATCAAACACTAAAGATCAATTGATACTGTGAGTAAAATTTGTACAAAAAGCTTGTTTTTCTATGTTGTCTTTTTTTTCATTGCTATAACACTGACAAGCCCGAAGTTATATGCGATGAACCATTTTTTGGGTTTGCCAAGTCTTGAAGAACTTGAAAATCCAAATCCTGAACTTGCATCTCTTGTCTATTCGGAAGATGGGGTACTCCTTCATAAGTTTTTTCTCAAAAACCGAACATTCATTCCTCTTAAATCCATTCCGCTTTCAGCACGCTATGCACTGATCGCTACTGAAGACGTGGCTTTTTATCAACACTGGGGTGTTGATCTAAGACGACTTACACTGGCCATGGGTGAAAATATCCTCAAGGGACGCACCCGCTGGCAAGGAGCCAGTACAATTACACAGCAGCTTGCAAAAAACCTCTACCTTTCACAGGAGCGTACCGTCACTCGAAAAGTCAAGGAGTTCATTACCGCAATCGAACTTGAAAAAACATATACAAAAGATGAGATTCTGGCCCTCTATCTTAACACCGTTTATTTTGGATCAGGTGCATACGGTATCGAAGCTGCCGCCCATACCTATTTCGGAAAACCAGCATACCGTCTAACCCTGCCTGAAAGCGCAACACTTATTGCGACACTCAAAAACCCTACTGCTTATAATCCAGCAAAAGATCCATCCAGCTCTTCGAGTAGAAGAAACCTTATTCTCTCGCTGATGGAAAAAGCAAAATTCATTACACCCAAACAGGCTGCAACTGCCCAGAAAACCCCGTTGGTATTAAAATATACGCCGGTGAATCATCAGGGCTTAGCGCCTTACTTTACTGAATATATCCGGCAGACCATCAAGCCTTCTGCAATGCTTGGTAATATAGACCTTTACCGCGACGGGCTTTCAATTCAGACCACACTTGACAGCCGGATGCAGAACTATGCCCAGTTAGCAGCAGCTGAACATCTTGCTGAGCTGCAGGCTGCGTTTGATCGATCATGGAGATGGCCTGAACCATTGAAAAATCAGATCATCAGGGAAAGTGAACGATTCAAGGGACTCATAGAGGACGGTCAATCTGACCAGCAAGCGATGACTAAGCTCAAGGCTGACAAAGTATGGCTGAATGATCTTCTTCAGGCAAAAACTAGAATTCAGGTTGCGCTGGTGGCCATAGACCCTACCAATGGACATGTGAAGGCATGGGTAGGAGGAAACAAGTTTTCACCTGATGATTACAAATACCAATTTGACCATGTTTGGCAGGCAAAACGTCAACCTGGTTCGACCTTTAAACCTTTTGTCTATACTGCTGCTATAGATAAGGGGATTCCAGCAAACTTTCAAGTGCTTGACCAGCCGCTTTCCCTTAAAAGCGGTAACGGCACTGTCTGGTCACCAAGAAACTCTGACGGTTCATCGGGCGGCATGACTACACTCCGTACAGCATTGAGCCACTCCCTGAACCAGGTTACCGTCAGACTCGCCTATGAACACCTTACCACATCAGAAATTATCAGCTATGCCAAACGCATGGGCATCTCTTCGCCTTTGGCTTCAAACCTTTCAATAGCCCTTGGCACCTCAGAAGTCACCTCGCTTGAACTTGCAGGCGCATTTTCAACATTTGCAAATAACGGTATCTGGAACGAACCAGTCTCAATCCTGAAGGTCGAAGACAAACATAGTCGCCTTTTATCGAAATACTCCCTGAATCGACGTTTTGCCATTGACTCAACTACAAATTTTGTAATGGTCTCGATGCTCAAGGATGTCATCAATAAGGGTACTGGTGTAGCTGTTCGCGCTCGTTATGGATTTGATGTGGAGGCCGCAGGAAAAACCGGCACGACCCAGAGCATGAGAGATGCATGGTTTGCAGGGTTTACCCCACAGCTTGTCGCAGTTGTATGGACAGGATTTGATGACGAGCGTATTAAATTTACCTCGATGGAGTATGGACAGGGTGCACGTGCTGCACTGCCTATTTGGGCCGGGTTTATGAAGCGCTGCTACTCCGACCGGTCGTTGAAACTTGAAAACAGGTATTTTCATATTCCTGAAACGGTCATTGCGGTACCAATATCCGGTCAAACCAATACACCTTCAGATTTGCTAGGCAATAACGTCTATATTGAATACTACACTCCAAAAGGCTTTAAATACTATCAGTCTCATCCGGGTCAATCGTCAGAAGTTAAAAACAACTTTGAAGAGGGAAATAGCAGCGCTCCCGATAATGACAATGGTGCTTCAAACCCGCAGAACCCCGTTCCGGCAATACGTCCGAAACCTGAAGAAGTCTACTGATTTTTCGATCATTTAACACACAATTGTCTTGTTATGCAATCGGTTTTAGTTCTAGATTTTGGATCGCAATACACTCAGTTAATAGCCCGCCGTATCCGTGAGCTGGGTATTTATTCTGAAATTCTGCCCTTCAATGCCTCACCTGAGACTATAAAAGAGCACAACCCAAAAGCTATCATCCTTTCGGGGGGACCTACAAGTGTCTATGGAGAATCTGCCATCCTGCCACATGAGGGTATCTTTACACTGGGTATTCCTGTACTCGGTATCTGCTACGG
>JAPLFE010000073.1 GCA_026390855.1 Chlorobiales bacterium
GCAGCAAACTTTGCTGGTTGCCATGCTATGACTCTTGGGTCGTTAAGTCCAGTTGTGACCAATGCTGCAGGATAGGCTACATGATCCCTGATGTTGAGATAGGGGTCCATGGCTATGAGTGCCATGCACTCTTTGCTGTCTTTTACTGTTCCGAATTCTGGAACATTTACTGGCCCGTTTGGACTCTCTTCGCCTCGCAGCGGATTCATTGCTCCGACTTGGGGAATAACTGCAGCAAAGAGGTCGGGACGTTCGTTCATAGCCATGCCTACTAAAATTCCTCCAGCACTTGCACCGTTGATGGCGATTTTACCGGGTCCGGTATATCCATTTTTTTTGAGGTATTCGGTGCAGCTGATGAGGTCTTTCCAGGTATTGGGTTTTGTGGTTTTCATGCCGTCGATGTGCCAGTTGTCGCCGCATTCTCCGCCTCCTCTTACATGAGCGAAAGCAAGTACGCCTCCTTTAGCAGTCCATAGCAGCATTCCCGGGCTGAAAAATGGGGTTATGGATTTGCCATAAGCACCGTACCCGTAGATAAGCGCTGGGTTCTGGCTGTTTCTTTTGGTTCCTTTTTTATAGATGACTGATAGGGGTACTAAGACGCCATCGTGCGAGGGTATCATGAGTTCTTCAACAACAAGGTCTTGGTACTCTGGGTATTCAGCAGGGGAGGAGAGTGTTTCCTTGCGGAATTCGTTTTTTACCGGATCGAAGCGGTATCGGCGGTAGTCGTTGCTCCATCCGGCAATAATAACCCAGATATCAGGAAAGAGGAAGCCTTTTGAGGAGAGGCCAATTGTGCCAGCCTTGAATGGCAATGTGAGCTCTTTTTGTTGCAAGGTTCCGTACTCTTTCCGTAACAGCTTTGCCTCAACACCGTTCAGTGATTGTGTGTAATACAGAGCGTCGTTGGTGAGGGCGAATGAGGTGAGCATTGCTGCAGGATCTTCGGCTACAACTGTTTTGGCATGGGCAATGTCGGGGTTACGGAGCGAGGTTTTTACAACCTTGAAATGTTGTGCATTTTTTGGGGTATAGAGGTAGAGTTCGTTTTTAGTGACGGCAAAATCGTGAATTTCGTCCTGGGGGGTAAAGAGTGGCTTCCAGGTGATTTTTTTTTCTGACAGCATGGAAACTGGTGCATAGTAGACGGTCAGCCTTGGGTCGACGTTTGAGACATTTGCAAAAAGGTAATTGCTTTTCCGTTCGTAATCAACGGAAGGGATGTTTTCGCTTCGGATATGCAGTTCGGGATTTACAGTATTTGAAAAAATTTCCCGGTCGGTTGAGGGGTCGGTGCCAATGCGGTGCAGAAAGGTTTTGCTGTCGTATTGGGGATTCTGCCTGGAGTTTGAAAGGGGCTGCAGGCGGTTGTAGAGAAAAGATTTTCCGTCAGGAAGCCATGATGGGGCGGCAAACCTGCAGCGGTCTATTCTTTCGGAATAAAGGGTTTTTGAGGAGACATCCATAATGAGGAGGATGCTGTTTTCCGAGCCATTTGCTGATACAGAAATTGCAACCTTTGATCCGTTTTCGGATGGCGAAACTCCGCTGATAACATACTCTTTTCCGCTGCTGGCAAAAAAAGCTCGAGCGTCGAACAGCATGGTTTCTTTTCCCTCAAACTTGTCGCGATAGCAGAGCTTTCCGGTTTCATCCGTTGGAGTTTCTTTGAGATAAAAGTAGCGGTTGTTATCGGTGATGGAGAGGTTGTATGCTTTTGAGGATTTGCGATGGTCGAAATCATGCATTTTTTCGACAAGAGCATTGCGTCCTGGGATTTTCTGCAGGGTCGACTTTGCTTTGGATGACTGTTCTTTGATCCACTGCTGAACAAGGGGGTTTTCGAGATTTTCAAGAGAGCGGAATGGGTCGGTTATTTTTGTACCGAAATAATCGTCAATAACAGCCGATTCGGGCGGTGATGAAAGCCGTTGTGGCGGAAGGTTCTGTTCCGCATTGGCTCGTAAAAAGGGGGAAAGCAGAAAAAGAGATGTAAAAGCGAAAAAAGAGTAACGTAGATTCATAATGGAGTCACGAAAATGAATAAAATGGTCGTCGTCTGCCTGGTTGGGTTATCAGTTGCTTACAAGTTTTTTGGCGCTGCTTTTTTGGCGCGGGCTGCCGTTGATTCCAACTACTTTCATTGATGATGTCTTCTTGTCTGCGATTTCATGCCCCTCTTATTATACGTATACGCATAATGTGCGTACTGCGGCATTCAACCTCCATTTTTGCAGCCTGGAGCAGAATACAGAGAATAGTGTTATCGCTGAATAAATGCAAACGGATAGAGGTGACGGAAGGTGCTGGGGTTTAACGTGCGTTATCTTTTTTTTTATAGGGAAGTCAAGGCGATAATTGAACGGATTTTATCGAGAGCATTCAGCATATCTTCCGGCATTGTGGCTGTGAACGAAAGTGGTTCATGAGTCATGGGTTGATGAAAGGAGAGTGTTTCGGCGTGCAGTGCCTGACGCGGGAGCAGGTCGAGGAGGTTTTTGACAAAATTTTCGCTTTTGCTGAAAGGAAGGGTGCGTAAGGTGGCGCCGCCATAGGTTTCGTCGCCTAGGATCTGGTGGCCGAGGTGCTGCATGTGTGCTCTGATTTGATGGGTTCTCCCTGTATGGAGTGTCAGCGATAATACGGAAAACCAATGCAGGTCTTCGGTAACCAGATAATCTGTGATGGCTGTTTTACCGTCTTTTCCTTCAAAAGGGAAGTTTGCCATGACCTTCCTGTCTTTTTTTGATCGTCCGATATTGGTTGTTATGGTGCCTGAAGGAGGGACAGGAACTCCCCAGACAATTGCTTTGTAGATTTTTATGACCTTGCGTTCTGCGAACTGGCGGGCAAGTCGGTGGAGCGCAACTGGATTTTTTGCGATAATGATGAGCCCTGAGGTGTTTTTATCGAGCCGGTGTACAATGCCTGGGCGGAGTTCTGATTTGTCGAGTTCTTCACCTTCTTTGCCGATGTGGTGGAGTATGGCATTGGCCAGTGTTCCGGTCCAGTTGCCGAATGCTGGATGCACTACCATTCCGGGCTTTTTGTTGATGACCATCAGATCTTGATCCTCATAGATAATATCAATCGGGATATCTTCTGGAGCGAGTTCAGGGGCGGGGGGGCGCAGAAAAGTCATCTGTATAAGATCACAGGATTTAATGCGGTAATTTGATTTGACGGTTTTTTCGTTGACCAGCACCCGGCCTTCTTCAATGGCTTCCTGAACCTTGTTGCGTGTGGCATTTTCGACCTGCCTTGTCAGGTACTGGTCGATACGCATCGGGGTTTGCACCCGGCTTACCTGCAGGGTGAGCTTTTTTGGCTCGAGGGCAAGAGCGTCCTTTTGCTCGGATTCGGTTTTTAGTGGCTGATTTTGCATTTTGTGAAACTTAAACACTACCAACGTTACATTTTCGGATAAGTATAACAAAACCATACTATATCTATGCATTCCATGCAACAGTTGTCTGAAGAGTCGGGGTTTAATGTAGATCTTGCCGTTATCGGTTCCGGGCCTGGAGGCTATGAAGCCGCGCTTCGGGCAGCAAAGGCGGGAATGAAGGTTTGCCTTATTGAAAAAGGTGCCTTGGGCGGTGTGTGCATTAACTGGGGCTGTATTCCTACAAAAGCCCTTTTGAGGAGTGCGGAGGTGTTTGATCTTTTTAAAAAAGCTGGTTCTTTTGGACTCAATGTTGGGGCCAGCGGTATTGACCTTGCTGAAGCTGTCAAACGCAGTCGGAATGTGGCACTGAAAATGTCCAAAGGGGTCGGGTTTATGCTCCGTAAGGCCGGGGTTGAGGTAAAGCAGGGGGAGGCTGTGTTTACTGGGCCTAATGATCTGGATATTTTTCGGGATGGTGTGCGTGTTGATGGTGTAAGGGCTAAACATATTATTATTGCATCTGGAGCGCATAGCCGAATTTTACCGGGGCTTGAACCTGACGGAAACCGTATCATTACCAGTAGGGAAGCACTTGTATTGAAGTCAATTCCGAAATCGATGATTGTTGTGGGTGGTGGTGCTATTGGCGTGGAAATGGCCTGGTTTTATGCTATGGCAGGTACAGCGGTAACGCTGGTGGAAATGATGCCGCGGTTGCTGCCGCTTGAAGATGAAGAAATTTCTGAAGGCCTTAAGCGCTCGCTCCAGAAAGCGGGTATCACTGTTGCAACAAGCGCGAAACTGGATTCTGTTACTGTTGAGGGAGACATCGTGAATGCTTTTCTTGCCGTTGAAGGAGCTGATTCTGAGCCTCTCAGTGCGGATTATATGCTTGTTGCTGTTGGAGTGAGTGGTAATTGTGATGGCCTTGGTCTTGAGCTTGCCGGAGTAGAGAGTGCGCGGGGTTTTGTAGTGACGGACAGTATATGCAGAACTTCAGCTGGTCATATTTTTGCTATTGGCGATGTTCGTGGAGGTATGCTCCTTGCCCACAAGGCTTCGGCTGAAGCGGCTTTGGCAGTGAAGGCTCTATCTGGCAGCAACACTGAATGGATTGATGAGACCATGATTCCACGCTGTGTTTATGCTGAGCCCTCTGTTGCAAGTATTGGCCTTGGTGAAAAGGAAGCAGAAAGGCGCGGGTATAAGGTTGTTGTGGGGCGTTCGATGTTTGCCGCTTCAGGGAAAGCGAATGCCTATGGTAATCTTGAGGGTCTGGTCAAGCTGGTTTTCAATAGCGCTGACGGGCGTTTGCTTGGTGCCCATGTTTTGGGCCATGGGGCAGTTGAGCTGATAGGAGAGCTGACACTGGCAAGACGGCTTGAGGTTACAGCAGAACAGCTTGCTCGTACAATTCACGCGCATCCTACCCTTTCGGAAAGCATAAAAGAGGCTGCGGAAAATGCTTTGTCGGTGTGACGTGGGCAGAGGTTTGGGATGGAGTGTATCGTGCGATAAAAAAACGTGTCATACTTCTCAATTCGTTTTGGAAAACCATTTTCTATTGTCTTTCTAAAAGCATAAATTCAATGTTTATTATTGAAACTCTTAAACAACAGTAAGCCTTTTTTGGTGAATGATTTTGAAGGTTCACAGGCTGAAGGTATCAACTAAACGATCAATTATGACTCAGACTGAAACAGCTGCAAAAAAGAGTGCTGCAAAGAAAACTGTTGCGGAAAAAGTAAAGGCGGATGCAACAGTTACAACGACTCCAGAACCAAAAAAAGCAGTAAAGTCTGCTGCGAAGAAGAAGTCGGGATTGGCTTTTCCGTTTACAGCAATTGTTGGTCAGGAGGAAATGAAGCTCAGTCTGATCCTCAATATCATTGACCCGAGAATTGGAGGTGTGCTGGTCATGGGCCACAGGGGTACTGGAAAAAGTACTACTGTCAGGGCGCTTGCTGAAGTGCTTCCTTTTATCGAAAGGGTTGAGGGTGATACCTATAACCGTACGCTTGAGCAGTATCTTGAGGCTGAGGATGGCAAAAAAGGCAGTAAACCTCTTGATCCTCGTTCCATTAAGACTGAACAAATTCCTGTGCCGGTTGTTGATCTTCCGCTTGGAGCTACTGAAGACCGTGTTTGCGGTACTATCGATATTGAACAGGCTCTTACCAGCGGTGTAAAAGCTTTTGAGCCGGGTCTGCTAGCTCAGGCAAATCGTGGGTTCCTCTATATTGACGAGGTCAATCTGCTTGACGACCATCTTGTTGACGTTTTGCTTGACGTTGCGGCGAGTGGTAAAAACGTTGTTGAGCGTGAAGGTATCAGTATTCGCCATCCAGCCCGTTTTGTACTTGTAGGCTCTGGTAACCCTGAGGAAGGTGAGCTTCGGCCTCAGTTGCTTGATCGGTTCGGTTTACATGCACGTATCATTACTATTCTGGATATCGCAAAAAGAGTCGAGATTGTTAAGCGTCGCCGCGAATTTGATGATGATCCTGATGCTTTTATGAAAAAGTACAATCGCGAACAGCAGAAGCTTCAGAAAAAGATCCAGCAGGCAAAAGATCTTCTTCCGGAAGTCAGTATGACTGATAGTGTCCTTACCGATATTGCAAGGCTTTGCATGAATCTTGGTATTGATGGTCACCGTGGTGAACTTACTATAACCCGTACTGCTTTTGCTCATGCCGCTTTCCGCGGGGAAAAGGTTGTGACCATGAAGCATGTCCAGGAGATTGCAGGCCTTTGTCTGCGCCATCGTCTGCGCAAGGATCCCCTTGAAACACTTGATGCCGGGGAGAAAATTGATCGTGAACTCGCTAAAGTCCTCGGAGAAGCAGAAGCAGTATAATGATAGCCTTTACCGATATTGTTGGAATGGATCTGGCCAAGCAGGCGCTGATGCTGCTGGCCGTTGATTCTGAACTTGGCGGAGTGGTTATTCCTTCGGCCGTTGGGTCGGGGAAATCGACTATTGCCAGGGCCTTCGCTGGTATTTTACCCGAAGGTACGCCTTTTGTTGAACTTCCTCTTAACGTTACTGAAGATCGTCTGATCGGTGGTGTCGATCTGGAGGCAACCCTTGCTACCGGCGTTCGCGTTGTGCAGCATGGAGTGCTTTCTAAGGCGCATGGTGGAGTGCTTTATGTGGACTCTATCAGTCTGCTTGACAGCTCAGCGGTATCGCATATCATGGATGCTATTTCGCGCGGTGAGGTGCTTGTTGAGCGCGAAGGCCTCAGTGAAGTGCATCCTGCGAAATTCATGCTTGTTGGTACCTACGATCCTACTGATGGTGAGGTACGCATGGGGCTTCTTGACAGGATAGGTATTATTGTACCGTTTACTGCTCAGAATGACTACAGGGCGCGTAAGAAAATTGTCAATATGGTGCTCGGCAAAAGGGATGCTGAGGATACTCGTGACGAGTTGAATATGCTTACTGGCCTTATTCAGGCAGCAAAGGAGCAACTACCCCATGTTTCGATCACTAATGAACAATTGCAGGCTCTTATACAGACTGCGATCAGTCTCGGGGTTGAGGGAAATCGCGTAGATATCTTTACAGTCCGTGCTGCATTAGCCAGTGCTGCGCTTGCTCAACGCAGCGATGTAGAGGAAGAGGATATGAAACTTGCCATCAAACTTGTTCTTATTCCTCGTGCTACCCGTATGCCTGAAAGGGAAGCTGCATCGGATGATATGCCGCCTCAGGAAGAGCCTCCTCCGGAGGATGAGACAGAATCTGAAGATGAAGAGTCTCCGGCAGATACACCGGATGCTGATGCTGAAGAGGAACAGGAGGAGACTCCTGATATGATTGAGGAGCTGATGATGGACGCTATCGAAATGGAGCTTCCCGACAATATTCTCAATATTTCGCTGGCATCGAAAAAGAAAACTACCACTGGAAGCCGTGGTGAAGCGCTTAATAATCGTCGTGGACGTTTTGTGAGAGCTCAGCCCGGTGAAATGCGCACTAATAAGGTTGCGCTTATTCCTACCCTGATTTCTGCTGCACCGTGGCAGGAGACCAGACGGCGTGATAAAAAAATGGCAGGCCGGGCGAAAACTGCTCTTCTTATTACGAAAGATGATGTGAAGATCAAGCGGTTCCGTGACAAGTCGGGAACGCTCTTTATTTTTATGGTTGATGCTTCGGGTTCAATGGCGCTGAACCGTATGCGGCAGGCCAAGGGTGCAGTAGCAAGCCTGTTGCAGAATGCCTATGTCCATCGTGATCAGGTTGCCCTTATATCGTTCAGGGGGAAGCAGGCACAAGTTCTGTTGCCACCATCTCAGAGTGTTGACCGTGCAAAGCGCGAACTTGATGTGCTTCCAACTGGAGGCGGCACACCGCTTGCTTCGGCATTATATCTTGGTTGGGAGACTGCAAAGCAGGCACGTACGAAAGGTATTTCGCAAATCATGTTTGTGCTGATAACTGACGGACGTGGAAATATAGGATTGCAAGCTACTTTTGATCCTAATGCTGAAAAAGCTCCCAAGGAAGAGCTTGAAAAAGAGATAGAAGCATTGTCGCTTTCTATTCAAGCTGACGGTGTCGCAGCTATCGTTATTGATACCCAGATGAACTACCTTTCGAGGGGGGAAGCTCCTAAACTTGCCCAGAAACTCGGGGGACGTTATTTTTACCTGCCGAATGCAAAAGCTGAACAGATTGTTGAAGCTGCACTGAGCTTTTGATTTCTGAAGACCTTTCCGGCACAATAGCTTGAAAGGTCTTTTTCGGAATTATTCCCCTTCTTTTATACATTAGAGCTACTTATAACGTTTCTGTAAAAGAAAACCTCTAATTCCTACCTACTTATTAACATCATGTCTAATCGCCGTAAAGTTGTCGCTATTGTTGGACTTGAGCAGTATAACGCTGGCTTGTGGAAAAAGATTAAAGGACTGCTTGCTGAAGAAGCCGAACTGATACAGTTAAGTGACGTTGATCTTGAAAAGCAGAATCCTGATGCTGGTGCAGCAATTCAGGAAGCTGACTGTGTTTTTATGAGTATGATCAATTTCAAGGAGCAGATTGACTGGTTCAAGCTGCAGCTTGATCAAGCGACTAATGATAAAACTGTTTTTGTTTTTGAGTCGATGCCTGAAGCAATGGCTTTGACCAAAGTGGGGAGTTATTCGGTTGGTGATGGGAAGGCTGGAATGCCGGATATGGTTAAAAAAGTGGCTAAAATGCTTGTGAAGGGGCGCGATGAAGATGCTCTGTATGGTTACATGAAGCTCATGAAAATCATGCGTACCATTTTGCCGCTTGTACCAAACAAGGCAAAGGATTTCAAAAACTGGCTACTGGTCTATTCTTACTGGATGCAGCCAACTGCGGAGAACATCGCAAACATGTTTCGGCTGATTCTTCGTGAGTACTTTAATGAGCGCTTAACTGTTGGAGCGATAGTTGATGTACCGAATATGGGCCTTTACCATCCTGATGCTCCTGCATATTTCAAGGATGTGAAGAGCTATAAACACTGGCTGAAAAAACGCGGGATAAATATTGATAAAGGCCAGAAAATCGGGCTTTTGTTTTTTCGTAAACACCTGCTTCAAGAAAAAACCTATATCGATAATACGATACGTGTACTTGAAAAGCGCGGAATCCATCTGTTTCCAGCTTTTGTGATGGGTGTTGAAGGCCATGTGCTGGTTCGGGACTGGCTGATGAAAGAAAATATTGACCTTCTGGTGAACATGATGGGCTTTGGACTTGTGGGTGGTCCGGCGGGATCGACAAAGCCGGGAACGGCTGCTGATGCGCGTCATGAGATTATGACAAAACTCGATGTTCCCTACATTGTTGCTCAACCTTTGTTGACTCAAGGCTTTGAGTCATGGAAGGAACTGGGCGTGTCGCCCATGCAGATTACCTTTACTTATGCTATTCCTGAAATGGATGGTGCAATTTGCCCTGTTGTTCTTGGAGCTTTGCAGGATGGCAAGATAGAGACTGTTCCGGAGCGTATTGAGAGGCTTGCCGGTATTATCAGTCAGTGGCTTCGTCTGCGTACTACAGCTAACAGGGATAAGAAGCTTGCTTTTATAGTCTATGATTATCCTCCTGGTCTTGGTAAAAAAGCCAGTGCAGCACTTCTTGATGTTCCAAGAACTCTTTTTGCCGCTCTGCAAAGGTTGAAAAAAGAGGGATACAACGTTGGTCAGTTGCCTGAAAGTTCTGATGCACTTTTTCGCTTGCTTGATCGGGCAACCGATCACCAGATCCAGCAAAATAGCCCTGAAGCTCTTAAGGTAAGTTATGACAACTTCAAGGAGTTGACCTCGTCAAGGGAGCGTGAGCGAATTGAAGACCGGTGGAAGAAATTTCCTGGTGAAATCGTTCCGATCGGAGAACAGGATGTTTTTGTCGGTGGGTTAAAATTTGGCAATATCTTTATTGGGGTTCAGCCGCGTATAGGAATGCAGGGTGATCCTATGCGACTCCTTTTCGACAAGGAAAATACGCCGCACCACCAGTATATAGCTTTCTATCGCTGGATAAGCCGAGAATTCAAGGCGCATGCAATGGTGCATGTAGGTATGCATGGATCAGTCGAGTGGATGCCGGGACTCCAGACAGGTCTTACAGGTGACTGCTGGCCGGATGCCCTTCTTGGAGAAGTGCCGCATATCTATATTTACCCGGTTAACAACCCAAGCGAGTCTACAATCGCGAAACGGCGAGGTCTGGCTACTATGGTATCCCATGTTGTGCCTCCGCTTTCACGTGCTGGCCTCTACAAGGAGCTTCCTGCATTGAAAGAGCTTTTAGTTGATGTCCGTGAAAGAAATCTTGCAGGTAATTTTGAAGGGAAGGAAGATGGTACCGGGATAGAGGAGGCTGTTATGCAAAAGGCTGAGCTTCTTAACCTGACTGATGATTGCCCTCGGCCAGAAAGTGAAGGGTTCAGCGATTATGTCAGCAGACTTTACATTTATATCAGCGAACTCGAAAACCGTTTGATTTCTAATTCTCTGCATGTCTTTGGTGAGGCGAGCCCTCTGGAGTCGCAAATTATCACTATTACAGAAACTCTCAAGAACCGGGGAGAAGACGGTAAAACTCTCCCCTATATTCTTATGACATCGTCCGGGAAAAACGGGCATTACGATAGTTATGAGGATCTGACAACCCGGTCGAGAAAGGGAGATGAGAATGCCATTCAACTTCGCGAGTGGGTGGAGAATGCATGTCGTAATTTTGTTCAGCAGGTGTTTTTTGATCGCAAAAATGTTGCGCTGGTTTTTTCTTCTATTACGGGAGGAACCCAACTTCCTTCTGAATATATGCCTTTCATCGACCAGCTGACCCAGGATGGCGTAAAGTTGCTTTATGCTCTTCGTGATAATACAGGAGAAATGGATTCCCTGATGAAAGTGCTTAATGGTCGGTATATTTCCTCCGGTCCTGGCGGCGACTTGGTACGTGACGGTATTAATGTCCTTCCTTCGGGTCGTAACATTCATTCCATCGATCCATGGAGAATCCCTTCTGTAGTAGCGTTCAAGCGTGGAACGCTTATTGCTGACAGTATTGTTAAAAAGCATCTTGAAGAAAATGATGGTCAGTATCCTGAAACGATTGCTCAGGTGCTGTGGGGGCTTGACACCATCAAAACCAAGGGAGAAGCGGTTGCCGTTGTGATCAGGTTGCTCGGTGGTGAGCCAGCCTATGATGCTTTTGGTAAAATCAGCCATTACTGTCTTGTTCCACTGGAAAAGCTCGGACGGCCTCGTATTGACGTGTTGATGCAGCTCAGCCCGATTTTCCGCGATGCCTTTGGCCTCCTTATGGATCAGCTTGACCGGCTTATCAAGGATGCTGCGAAAGCTGATGAACCGCTCGAGATGAACTTTATCAAAAAGCATGTTGAAGAGGCCCTTGCATCCGGTGTGGCATTCGAGAGCGCTACAGCCCGTCAGTTTACTCAGGCACCTGGTGCTTACGGGACCTACGTTGATGATATGATCGAAGATTCTGCATGGGAATCGGAAAATGACCTTGATGATCTTTTTATTCGCCGCAACAGCAGTGCATATGGTGGAGGAAGAAAAGGGGAAAAAGAATCAGAAATCCTGCAGAAATTGCTCGGTTCTGTTGACCGGGTTGTGCATCAAGTGGATTCCACTGAGTTTGGTATTTCTGATATTGATCACTACTTCTCTTCATCCGGATCACTCCAGCTTGCAGCAAGGCGCAGGAATACCAAGGGTGGTGATGTCAAACTCAACTATGTTGAATCGTTCACTTCTGATATTAAGGTTGACGATGCTGAAAAGTCACTAAGAATAGAGTATCGTTCAAAACTACTGAATCCGAAGTGGTTTGAAGGCATGTTGAAACACGGGCACAGTGGAGCGGGTGAGATCAGCAACCGAGTAACCTATATGCTTGGTTGGGATGCGGTTACCAAGAGTGTGGATGACTGGGTATACAAAAAAACTGCTGAGACTTATGCGCTCGATCCTGAAATGAGAGAGCGGCTTGCGACATTAAACCCTCAGGCAATTAAGAACATTGTTGGTCGTATGCTTGAGGCTCACGGTCGCGGCATGTGGAAAGCAGATCAGAGTATGATCGATGAACTGCAGGAGATTTATGCCGATCTCGAAGACAGGCTTGAAGGGATGACTGACAACGAATAAATTCAGCAGAGGCGGGGAAGTGATCCCCGCCCTTGCGAATATCCCTTACATTGAGGTTGAATAGTTCGGTGCCTCTTTGGTGATTTTGACATCATGCGGGTGGCTTTCCCTCAGGCCAGCTGAGGTTATACGAACAAACCGGGTATTTGCTTTCAGTTCCTCGATGCAGGTTACTCCACAGTAGCCCATTGCGGATTTCAATCCGCCGATAAGCTGGTAGACCACTTCATCAAGTTTTCCTTTTGCCGGGATTCGTCCTTCGATACCTTCAGGTACATATTTTTTTGACTCGCTCGAAGCGTCTTGAAAATAGCGGTCGCTGCTGCCTTCCGGTTCGGACATGGCTCCGAGCGATCCCATTCCGCGATATGCTTTGAATTTTCTTCCTTCATAGAGGATTGTTTCACCTGGACTTTCATCAGTTCCGGCGAAGATGCTTCCTATCATAACGGAATCGGCCCCAGCGGCAAGAGCTTTGGCGACATCACCACTGTATTTGACACCGCCATCGGCAATAATGGGTGTGTTGGTTTTTGCTGCTTCTTCTGCGCAGTTTACGATTGCTGTTAACTGTGGCATGCCTACACCAGCGACAATTCGCGTTGTGCAGATGCTTCCAGGCCCAATACCGACTTTTACACAGTCGGCGCCAGCTTCGATAAGGTCTCTTACTGCTTCTGGTGTGGCAACATTACCGGCGATGACCTGCAGCTCAGGATAGGCACTTTTGATTAGTTTCACCATATCGATAACAGCTTTGCTGTGGCCGTGAGCAGTATCGACCGCTACAACATCTACATCTGCATTTACAAGGGCCTTGACCCTGTCAAGCGTATTTTCGCGGATACCAACTGCGGCTCCTACTCTAAGGTGGCCTTGACTGTCTTTGCAGGCGTTAGGAAATTGCTTGCGTTTCTGGATATCCTTGAAAGTAATGAGGCCTTTGAGGTTTCCGTTATTATCGGTAATGAGTAGCTTTTCGATTTTGTTGGCCAGGAGAATTTCTTCAGCTTTTTCGAGATCAACATCTTCCCGAGCTGTAATGAGGTTTTTGCTGGTCATGATGTTTGCGATTTTCGCATCCAGTTCTGGTTTAATGCGAAGATCTCTGTTTGTTACAATGCCTTTAAGCTTCAGATCGGTATCGCCTTCTGATTTCGGGCGTGCGATGACCGGAATGCCGGATATGGAGTGACGAAGCATCAGGTCAAGTGCATCCTGCATTGTAGCATCTTCATAAAGGGTAAAGGGATTGCGGATAATGCCGCTTTCATACCGCTTAACCCTTGCAACTTCGCGAGCCTGATCTTCGATCGACAGGTTTTTGTGGATTATACCGATGCCTCCGGCGCGTGCAAGCGCAATAGCCAAACCGGACTCGGTTACAGTATCCATTGCGGCGCTTACTAATGGTATTTTCAGCGCAATGGTTTTTGTAAGCCGGCTTGCAGTGGTTGTTTCTTTGGGTAGAACACTTGAATATGCAGGGATAAGGAGAACATCATCAAACGTCAGGGCTTCATAGAGAATCTTCATAATGTGCAGCAGGGTTAATTTACAGCTAAATCAATTTTGCCAATTTACAAAAAGTGAGCTTAGAATGAGAATGTTAATCACTGTTAACATTCGCTTTATCAAGAAGGTTCTCGCTCATAAAGCTGGATAAAACATTTTTAACAGGTTCTTTAGTAAGAGAATACTTTTGAAAATCTAAAATAGAGTGTAAATTGCAGACCTTTTATTATGGAGAGGTCGCATAGTTGGTCTAGTGCGCTCGCCTGGAAAGCGGGTAGGGTGTTAAAGCCCTCGAGGGTTCGAATCCCTCCCTCTCCGCCAGAGAATTTAAGTTATTGATAAATAGTAACTTAGTCGCCGAAGAAGCCCGCAAAATGCGGGCTTCTGTCATGGTAAAATTCCATCCACCCATAACCAACAGCAAGCGAAGCGGTTACTTTTCAGGCCGCTTTTTCAGGATATCATGGACTATTTTAGTCAATGCTGTGATGGAAAAGGGCTTTTCGATGAAGTTCACCCCTTCATCACCACGCAGTTGCTTACCTATATATTCAGCCGGGAATCCCGACATATAGAGCACATGGAGCTTTGGACAAATCGGTGCTATTTTTTTGAAGAGATCACTGCCGTTCATCTCCGGCATAATCACATCGGTCACCAGCAAGTCAATATTCTTTCTCTTTTCCTTGGCCAGCGTTATCGCTTCCAGTGGGCCTGAAGCTGCAAGAACGGTGTATCCTTGATGTTCAAGCATTTTTCTGCAAAGTTGCAGAATATCCGGTTGATCTTCAACCAGCAGGATCATGCCTTTTCCATGCGGTAATTCAGGCTCCTCAATGGGTCCATTAACCAGTAGCGACTGTTCTTGCTGCAATGGCAGGTAAATGATGATCGTGGTTCCTTTGCCCTTTTCACTCTCTATGTCAATAAAGCCGTTGCCTTGTTTCACAATACCATAGACCGTAGCGAGGCCCATACCAGAGCCTTTGCCAACCTCCTTGGTTGTAAAAAATGGCTCGATAATATGGGGCAGATGCTGCGTATCAATGCCATGACCGTTATCGGTGATGCTCAGCGTTATATAATCGCCCGGTATGGTGCAGGTATGCCCTGTATTGATGTTGGCCTGGTCAACATGGATTGTATTGGTTTCGATAGTGATGGTGCCATTGCCCGAAATGGCATCGCGGGCATTGACACAAAGGTTGGTAAGAATCTGGATGATCTGCGATGGGTCAAGCTTAACAAGGGCATCCTTAACCTTGGGAAACCAGATGAGCGTGATGTTTTCGCCAATCAAGCGTCTCAGAATGGGGAGAGACTCCTCTACAGGGGGATTCAGGTCAAAAATCCGGACCGATACCGTGGGCAATGCCTCCGGCAAGTTTGCCAACCATTTGCATTTTTTGTGACTGATGAAGATGCACCTGTAGATTTTCTCTTTCTTTCTCCAGGAGCTTGCGCTCGGTGATATCTGTCACAATGCCAGACATTCTGTTCGCTTTTCCGGTATGCTCGTGTTGAAACCCTCCGACCGCCCAAATCCATCGAATCTCACCATCTGCACGCTGAATCCGGCATTCAAAATTCCACTCGCTTCAACTTTTTGTCTACTTCGGTGCGATCCTCGGGTAGAACGTGATCGAGAAACATCTGGTAAGTCCATTCGGGAAGAAGCGATTCATAGCCAAAAATACGATCATGAAGGAGTGTACGAAGTGCGATTTGATTCTGCAGATCCAGATCCCATCCTCCCATTTTGCTTTTTTCAAGCATGAAGTGTAACTGCGCTTGACTTTCAATCACTCGATCCTCTAACCTTTTACGCGAAGTGATATTGATAACAGTCCCGATATAACGCACCAAACTGCCTTTTTCGTCATAAAGCGGCATTCCCCGGTCCATCAGCCAGTGCACTGTGCCATCAAGGTGCAATACACGATACTCAACTGTAATAGGGCTTTCATTTTTCGCAGCATTCAAAACAGTCTGGATAATCTCATTCCTGTCGTCAGGATGGATGATACGTTGCCAGAGTTCATGAGATGGCTTTTCCTTACCTCGTTCCAAACCATATAACTTCCATATTTCGTTTGACCATATATTTTCACCGGTTTTTACGTCCCATTCCCAAACACCGCCTTGTGCCGCTTCCAATGCCAGAGTAAAGCGTGTATGTGTTTCAATCAGCTTAGATTCAGTGCGCTTGCGATCAGTGATGTCGTGAATAACAGAATAAAGGAAGGATTTTTGCTCAATGGTAATGGGACCACTGTATACTTCCACATCGCGCAGAGAGCCGTCAGCAAGACGATGACGGAAGAGAAAGTAATTGCGTTTTTCAGTGTTTGCCCGCTGCATTTCTGCCTGAACTTCTTTTTCAGTCAACTGATTGATTTGCTTGATGTTCATCCGGCAAAGTTGCTCATGCGTCCATCCATAGAAGCTGGCCGCTGCGGGATTGGCGTCAACAATGGAGCCATCTTGATGATCGATGATGAGCATCGCCGTATGGTTTTTCTGAAAAAGACTTCTGTATCGAGACTCGCTTTCTCGAAATTTTACTTCGGCATCTGCATGCGCTTTGCGAGTTCGGAGCATAAAGACACCATACGCCAGATTATCGGCAAGTGCCGTCAGCAGTTGGGTCTCTTCGGTATCAAAAGCGTCTGGCATAGAGGAATAAATACACAAACAGCCAAACACCTCATTCTCTGCTTTTAGAGGCAAGCTTATTACGGATGCATAACCCCGAGCAATTGCCTCTTTCCGCCAAGGTTCAAAGTCGGGATCAGTGAGCATATTAGGGTTGACTGCAGGCTGGCCTGTACGGATTGACTTCCCGGCTGGTCCTCGCCCCCTTTCAAAATCAGCCCAGGTGAACTGCATCGTTTTCAGATAACCCTCTTCAAAGCCTGCTTGAGCAACAGGGCGTATGATTTTATTGGTATCATTTTCGGCATAGCCTACCCACGCCATCTGGTAATCTCCGATTTCAACCATGATGCGGCATATTTTTTCCAGCAACTCCTTCTCCTCAGTGCTCTGAAGCAGCGACTGATTACACAGGTTGATTGCTCGAAGTGCACGAGTTATCCTGTGAAGTTCATATTCACTTTGCTTTTGCTCACTGATGTCGGAAAGAATAACCCGACACCCATAATCGGCATTGTGCAATGCAGCATCAACCCGGAGAGTGCGGCGTGAAAGAGCGGATTGAGTATGAGGGTTTTCAGTATTCCCTGCCAGAAGGCGAACCTCAATGCTTCCTGACACTCTCTCGGTGAACACTTGTTCGAGAAGAACATCAACTACCGCATAATCATCGGGAACAACATAAGCTTTAAAGAGTATGCCTTGTAACAGGGAGCTTGCAACACCAAGCATGGTTGACGCGGTGAGGTTCGCTTCGAGTATCCTGCTGTCACGACCCAGTGAAAGATAACCAAGTGGGGCAAAGTCATAGAACTCAGTATACCTGCCAAAACTTTTTTCCAGCTCTGCCCTTGACTGAAGCAGCTCGTCATGCTGCATCTCAAGTTCTATCTGATGAACGGCGAGTTCATGGTTTGTCCTGAGTATTTTCTCAGGTGAAGCAGAATAATCATGGTTGCCCGATTGATTGAACTTCAGGCGCTCTTCGGCAAGAGCCCTCAACTTTGCATGAGTGGCAGAAGTATTGCTTTTGTGATTTTTTGCCATGGAAATACAGGCTTGTTAAAGTAAAAATAACAATACCGGCTAACAGGATATGAAGGAGTCTATGGATCCAAACCCTCCTTTTTACTCTATTAAGGTAATAATAATTTTTTGAGTTTCATTTTACTCCGCATTCTGTCTTGTAGAGCAAGTGGGGACAGGTGAGTGCGAAAACCTTGAACTGGCTATCTCTTCAACGGCAAGAATGGATACGCCACATACAGAGAGGCAAAAAATTAATCGCTGAGGAGCGTGCCGAAAATTGTAAATTACCGGTATTAAATACTACGTGGAGTGCAAAGGTATACATTGCACAAGCATACTCTCAACCTCCCTAATCTGGCTGCCTTGGACAATGCGCGTGCCTAAAATATTTTCCATTTGCTTGCTGGTCGCCTTGTTATGCGGATATTCTTTTCGGTCAATTCTTGGCTCGTATGAAGGGATCATGAGGACAAATCAAGATCCAGAAGAACGTTTTCTTTTTCTTACTCTTACAGAGAACAAGGGTGAATTGCAACTCGAGGGTACAGGGGGATATTCGTCAGGTCGCTCAGCAGCACCAGATTTTTCCGGCAAATTTCTTAAAAAGACGAAACAATATCAATTCACTTTTGAGGATTCATTTGGTAATGAGGGGCTCGCCACCCTTAAAAGCGTCAAAGATGATATTTTATTCTCCGCGACGATCACCACAATAAAAGATTCAAGATGCGTTCCACTTTACCATTCAATTCTGTTGAAAAGAAAGAAGGAATAACGGACACCTGAACCCTTTCCAAAAAACTGTAGCCATCAAAAGAAGATGTTTTCACTCTCTCGGGTATAAGGCTTAATGTTGGATAATGGCCATTATGTAAAAACCTTGGTAGGGTATGAGTACACTGTTAAAAGACAAATCAACTATAGAAGACATATAAAGGCGGTTTGATGGTGAAGTCGAACGTTTCTCAAATCTCGAAACTGGCCAAGCTGCAAAAATTGATGCTCCCCTCGCAATGGAGCTAATTATTCAAGCCGCGTTCTTATGCAGCAAAAATATCAGAAGGGTTCTTGATATTGGTTGCGGAGCTGGTAACAACACCCTTAAGCTTCTTCATGCTACACATCCCTTCGATTGTGATCTCATAGATTTGAGTCTGCCAATGCTCGAAAGGGCACAGGCTCGGATTGCAGCGGTCAATCCGCGTGAAATCAAAATCGTTCAGGGAGACTTTCGAACACTTGAATTACCAGAACAAGGATATGACGTTATTTTGGCAGCTGCCGTTTTGCATCACTTGCGTAACGATCAGGATTGGGAAACGACATTTTGAAAGATTTATAGGCTGACAGCGCCAGGTGGAAGCGTATGGATAAGCGATTTGGTATCTCACGAGATACAATCTGTCCAACACATGATGTGGAAACGGTATGGAGAATATTTGATTTCCCAGGGAGGAGACGAGTACAAAGAAAAGGTATTTGCATACATTGATAGAGAAGATTCACCTCGCCCTGTCACGTATCAACTGGCTTTACTTCGTAGCGTTGGGTTCGATCATGTTGAATTAGTACATAAAAATTTATGCTTTGCGGTCTTTGGAGCAGGCAAAAGTTGCTAACAAGGAAGCCAGTGTGTCCTCGACACTTAAGGAGGTGCGTCATGATCGGCTATAGGAAAAGATTGCTTTCATTAGTGATGCTGTTGGCAGGCTTCTTAGTATGGTACTCTCTGGGCATCGCCCATGTCCCGGATCCGCATAATCCTGTTGGAAAATTTGTACAGGAGTTTTATGGCTGGTATGGTGTTGTCTCGCACAAGAACCGTAAGCTCGCTCCCGATGAAAGGGCCATAAAAGAAAAAGCAAAAATGTTCAGTGCCAAGCTAATCACTTCATTAAAAGAGGATTACGAGGCATCATCAAAGCACCCTGAAGAGATTGTTGGATTAGATTGGGATCCATTTTTATGCAGCCAGGAACTTGATGATCGATACGAAGTAGGGGGAGTAAAGAAGCAAGGATCAAATTACTTGGTAGAGCTGTATGGAGTTTCTAAAGGCAAGAGGAACCCAGAACCAAATGTTATTGCTGAGGTGGCGCAAAGCGGCGATCATTGGATATTTGTTAATTTTCATTCGCCACATGGCGGTGATTTGCTCAATGATTTGAAAGAGCTCAAGCAGAGCCGAAACAAGTTTCATAAATAGAAAGCTGCCTTGAGCGTTGGACTACAAGCACCGCCAGGAAATTTTAAAAAAGAAAGTTACTCTGAAATGTTTTTTTTCTGGCATTTTAAGAAGGATTAACTATCTTTGAAACCTGTTCTTTACAACACCGAGGAGGATTAGTCTAATTGGTAAGGCAGCAGTCTTGAAAACTGCCGGGTTCACGCCCATGGGGGTTCGAGTCCCTCATCCTCCGCTGTACCATCATGGAGAGGTGGCCGAGCGGCTGAAGGCAACGGTTTGCTAAACCGTCATAGTTCTTATAGGGCTATCGAGGGTTCGAATCCCTCCCTCTCCGCAACACAAAACCCCGCATCAGCGGGGTTTTGTGTTTATAAAATCTGACTTAAAATCGTCGCAAGTAATATTTCCACTGGCGTAGCGATGTAGTCCAACGCTCAGAAGCATCATTTCTCTAGAAATCCTGCCATTCACGAAACCACTCTCTTCACCGCTGGCTGGAAGAGAAAGTTCCAGTTTATAGTGCAAGCAACACGTTTGTTTCAGCAATCTTAAAATTTTTGACTACTATAAAAAACGAGGGGCTTTTAGTTTGGGTCTTATGACTGTGAGCTGTTGTTGCGACATGAAGCATGACTTTTTAACTATCCAAGGAGGAGTATGCATAGAAAGTTTGGTAAATCCGATATTGTTAAAATTGCTACCGATGCTATGCTTCTCAATGGGTTGGAGCCGGATTTTTCACACCAGGCAGAGATACAGGTAGCGTCAATTAACGAACCAGGAAACGACAGTGGTTCGGATATTCTTGATCTTACTTCATTGCTCTGGTGCTCTATCGACAATGATGATTCTCTTGACCTTGATCAGTTAACCGCATGTGAAGTGCAGACTGATTTGTCGATCATAATTTATGTAGCTGTAGCCGATGTTGATTCTCTGGTAAAAAAAGGGTCGCCTCTTGATAATCATGCACGGAACAATACAACTTCGGTTTATACATCAGCACGCGTTTTCCCGATGTTGCCATTACGTCTTTCGACTGATCTAACCTCTCTTAATCCTGATCAAAACAGGCTTGCACTGGTCACGATTATGAAGATAGACGCTTATGGCGCTGTGAAGTGGACCCCAACCACGAGACAAAAAGGGGCCGAGTTTAAGTTAGTATCCTGACCTGTTCATGCAGCGGAAAGGCACTGCTCCTTTGTTACTCCAGCCAGTTCTTCTTTAAGCTTTTTCTCCTGATACTTATCGA
>JAPLFE010000117.1 GCA_026390855.1 Chlorobiales bacterium
GACCAGCTTTTCCCCCTCGTTCCAAGGGGACAAGCAAATCGATAATCTTAATGCCGGTTTCAAAAATTTCAGAGTGAGTGGAACGCCTGGCAAAAGGTGGTGGAGACTGATGTACTGACCTCCATTCCACCCCTTGTAGCGGCCCCAGACGGTCAATTGTATTGCCAAACACATCGAACATTCTTGACAGAATCGCCTTACCTACCGGCGCCTGTAAGGGATTCCCAGTATCCTTGACTGTCATTCCGCGGCAAACTCCTTCGGTACCTGTCATGGCTATTGCTCTCACATGACGAGAATCCAGTTGTGTAAGTACCTCAATTTTTACCTCAAACTCCTTGCCTGTATGCAGTATTGTGTAAATAGATGGCAGAACACCGTTAAAATAGACATCAATTATTCCACCCCTTATGGAGACGACTACTCCGGTATTTCCATTTATTTCTGATTGATCCATCTCTAACTCGATATGACTTTGAACATCAGATGCGAAAGAAAATACTTCCCTAATCTTTTCAAACAGCTCCTATAAATATATGAATATCATATATAAAATGATATTTAAAACTGTTTATTGATTATTAAATCAACAGATTTACTATATTTTATTATTGAGATAGGTGGCCGAGATTACCTTAAGAAAGGTCTTCGAGATTGATGTGCGGATAAAAGGATACTGAGGCTTGAGCGAATGAAGTGTGCAGGTAAAAAATGAGAAGTTCGAGCAAATGCAAGCTTTCTCTGTAAAACAGAAAACATTAATAATCAATAAAGGAGTCAATTATGTCACAGGAACAGGCAAAAGAGCTCATTACAAGGATGAAATCTGATGCATCTTTCATGGATAGTATATTGGCAATTAAGGATGTTAATGAGCGAATTGCGTTTATCAATGAGGCAGGTTTTCATTGCACACTCTCAGAGATTGAACAAGAGCAAAAAGATTTAATGGAAAATCAAATAGAAGGTGCTGCTGGAGGTAATTTATTGTGGTGTAGCGAGTTAGGATTATGCAGGCACAATAAAACAACGATGTGCCAGGTGCCATGAATTTATACAGTTGTTTCCTAAGGGGTTATACGCTTTTTTTTTCTGGCGAAATCATACGATATCCGTTGTCGCGTTGCTTTTTGGTTCCCTGACTAAGCAATGCGTCACAGATCTCCCGGCTTCTGAAGGAGTCGATGTATGCCTCAAGGTAGGCTATAAGGTTGTCTTTATACGGGGAACAAAAATCAGGAGCCTCGTCACCTAACCATTTTCTTTTCAGCCGTTTGTTGGCACAACCGCCTCCACAGATAGGCAGTACAGCACACTCCCGGCAGTTCGCATCGCTGTAGGCATCAATACCGATAGAATAGAGCGCCTGCAATTCTGGATTGGTAACCGGCTTATCATGGTAAATTGATCCTATAATCATTCCTGGATTGCCTACGTCTTCCCAGCACTTGTAAAGTTCACCTTGGGGCCCAATCACAAAACCAAGGTGGGTTGTGGCTATGCAGAGGCTGTCGAGGTTTCCGGAAGGGTAAAAGCCACCTATACTCTGACCACTTATGCGATGTGCTTCAAAAGTAAAATCTTTCCACTCATGCATATCCATTGTGCAGGTATGATCATATGAGTTTCCTGTTGCAATATTGATATGTCCGGCATAAACCGAAAGTTTTTTTTCTTTGAATTGCTCCAATATTGCTGAACGCAATTCAATATACCGATCAAAATTATGCTTGTCGATATTGACCCGAATCGTACAAACACCCTTGTAATTTGAGTTCATGAGAGCATCAACGTTATTTATGATGCTTCGGTATGTTGGTCCCCCGCCAGCTAGAACGCGGCGAGTGTCGTGAACGTCCTCCGGGCCATCGAGAGTGATCTGGATCGCATTGATCTTGAGATCATTGAGTTGGGCAATTTTTTCAGGGTCAAGCAAGTAGCCGTTGGTAATAATGCCAGCACCCTCAAACTCGATATCAAGAGATTTGATTTTTTCCGTTATCTCACGAATAACGTCAAAAGAAAGGAGCGGCTCTCCTCCATACCATGCGAGCGAGAGATGACGTATATCCTTATAACTCTTTATAAAATTGAGTACCTGATCTACCGTATCGGATGTCATAACAGCAGTGTCGCTTTGGCTCTGTTCAAAGCAATAGGGACAACGAAAGTTGCACCGTAGGGTAGGACAGATTGTCAGAACTAGTCTGGAAGAGTCGAAGCTGAGGGCATGGCGAAAATATTGTCGAGAAAGAAGCAACAGATCTTCCTCGGATTCCTCAAGCATGATCTTGTTTTCGCAGAGCAGTGCGATAAAATCGCTGTCAACATATTCCTCAGGAAAACAATCATGATTCCGGAACGCTTCAAGGATGTCATAATAATCCTTATCCAGCTCCATAAGAGTATTGGATAGAGCATTATAGAGATAATGCCCGAATTGTTCCGAATGAAAGAGAGTGTTAAAACGTGACCAAATCATATCGAATATGAATACTACAATCTTATTTGATTATGATAATCCCTATAATAAAATAGGAGTTTACACTGCATCCTTATTTCATTATTTTTGACTCTCATATTGATCCGAACCATAAAGATTGAGCTGCTTTCGGTAAAAAGCAAAAGCTTCTTCCTGCCGAACCACACCAAGCAACATATTGCTTTTATCATCAAGAACTGGCAGCATATTGCAATCGGTAATCTCAAAAAGCTTAAGTGCTTCGTCAAGTTTTGTTGTGTCGTACAAAACAGGCACATCTTTTTTTACAATGTCTTCAGCAATCAATCCAACCAGAGAATCCGATTTAAGAAGCATTCTCATTTCATCAAGACTGATAATTCCTGAAAACCGTCCATCATTATTGGTCACCAGAAAACTCGATTCAGGGGTATTGAAAAACATATCAATCATGTTCGTTGCGCTTTCCGAAACATTAAATGTCACATAGTCTGTTTTCATGACATCGGCAATGCTGATATGCTCTGCTACCGAAATTGCAATACCATAGCCAACCCTGACTCCTTCTTTTTCCAGGACATAGGTTTCCATTGAGTGGCGATAGGTAAGACGTGCAATAAGGGAAGAGGTTACTGCTGCAAACATGATAGGTAGCACAATCTCATAGTTGCCGGTGACTTCGAAGAGAATAAGAATAACTGTCAAGGGAGCTCTCATTATGCCTGCTGTCAATGCACCCATCCCGACAAGAGCGTATGCACCAGAAGTCGCTGTGATTTTGGGAAAAACCATATGAACAACATTACCGAACATCCCACCAAGCATAGCCCCCATTTTCATTGCAGGGGCAAACATGCCGCCTGATCCACCTGATCCCACGGTCAAAGCAGCAACAACAGGCTTAAGAAAATAGATGCCGATCATATTGTGCCAACCTTCATTGCCTCGCACAGCATTATTGATTGCCTCGTATGAAAAGCCATAAAGTTCGGGCAGCCACATGCAGATCAATCCACTCATCAAACCACCGATAGCCGGCATGGCCCAAACCGGAATTTTCCATCGTTTTTCCATGCTTTGGAACCACTCTTCTATGGCATAGTAAATCTTGATAAACATGACCGCTGAAAGACCCGCGAGAATGCCGAGAATACAATAGAAAATCAACTCTGTATTTGACACAAGAGAGTATTCAGGAACTTTAAAGGTTGGAGAACTTCCGAGATAACTTCTTGACAGCACTGTTCCAATAACCGCAGAAATAACAATAGGGCTGAAGGTTTTAACACTGAAATCGCCCAGGAGAACCTCAATAGCAAACATCACCCCTCCGATTGGCGCATTAAACACGGCGGCAAGTCCTGCAGCCGCTCCGCATCCGAGGAGCGTTCTTGTTCGAGTAGCCGAAAATCGTAATAACTGGGCAACTGTAGACCCAATTGCAGCACCAACCTGGACAATCGGCGCTTCACGTCCACCCCCACCACCTGTACCGATACTCAACACTGATGTTACACTTTTATGGAACCATAATTTCTTCTCAATCATCCCATCATTCTGTGCAACAGCCTTGATCACGGAAGCAAGCCCATGTCCGGGTCGGACTTTGACGACAAAAGCATTATAGAGTCCGACGAGCAAACCACCCAAAGCAGGAATCAATGGCAAAACAAACGACCAGTATTTGTCTATAATCCTAGCTTTTTCGAATGAGTGAAAACCATTAAAACAGAATGAACTGAGCATCATGATGGCATCGTGGAACACAACCGCCACATAGCCAGTCATAAGCCCGACTATGACTGCAACAAAAAGGAAAGGAATGTCCTGATTGAGATTGAGCTGAACAAGAATATAATCGAGCGTCAAGCTATAGAGCTGTTGGGCATTCCCTTTGAAATACCTGCTACGCTTTGAAATAGTGTAGAAGTATGCCTGAATTCGTCTGCTGAGACTTCCTTTTTTACGTGGAGATAGGTTCATGGGGGAATGTCAGAAAAAACAAATCATGATCAGAAAGAACCCATTCATTTTAGACGATTTCTGATTCATGCAAATTTTTAAAGTTATCGATTTTGTGAGATGGCGCAACCCGTTTATGGTATTTTTCTGCCCAGCGCTGTATTGTAATAGCCTGAAAATTATGAATCCCGGTTTTAACTCCCTTGATTTTCAGATATTTACCGGGAATAATTGGAGTTCCCGGACACACCTCAGCTATGCGGGTATCAATTTGCCACAATCTGTTTTTAAAGCCTTTGACAATAAGTATAGACCTTTTTTTGTCGTACTGGATGACCTTGCACCCAAGCAGTCCTCTGTCTGCATGAGACCAGCGAAGTTCATTGGAGTATATCAGGGTGTGATAAACAGGTATATTTTCAAAGAGGAAGCGATGGATATGTTTGCCGACATCAACAGTGTTCAAACTGACACTGAGCAAGAGGCTTGCAAAAAGAGAACCTGCAACAACTTTTATTGTAGGGTAACGATAGCCTCGGTTAGTGTGTCGGAAACTGAGATATGCAACCAGAGTGAGAAGAGCAAGAACCGCTAACCATAAATAGGGTATACAAGAAATGATGTCAGCAATGAATGGCTGTGCTAATAAGTAACGGTTGATGTTCTCTTGATCTAAAATGAAATCCTGGTCAATAAGAACATACATTGCCACTGCCATGGAGAAACTGCCGGTTATAACCGAAAGAACAGCGAGCACCCAAAATCCAATCCGCTTGATAAGTAAGTTGCTCCTAGGAATAGGGTCAACTTTTCTTTTTTCAAGCTCCTCAAGGATGGATTCAGATAGTTCTTTTGGCATATTGGTAGATAAAGGAATTCTTGAAATATATAACGATAGTCAGCATATACTTCCTTTGCCTGCTCACCGCAAGAGTGGATGCTACATAATCAGTGTGCAAAAGCAATGTATAAATTTTCAGTATGTTTACGCTTTAAAATACTATCCGATGAGCATGTTTTTTAGCTATCTACGAAATCTCAAAAGGTTTTATAAGATTCAAGTTCCGATTACTATCCTTCAACCTCAATGTCCCTTCTCTTTATGGCCCTTATGCTAAAACGAAACAGCAAAGAGCTACCTGATGGTCAAACAGATGGTGCGGAAGCCCTCATTGTAATAACTTCGAAAGTGAATAGCCCCAGAAAGCAAATGTAAGGATCCATTATGCCCATCAAGTATGCAAGAAATCTTTCGGGGCATAAGCGCTCCAAGGAATCGAACCGTCATCTTGGATTCACCCTAGCCTTCGTAGCTGGGGCGACTAATGCTGGCGCATATCTGGCCGTCAGGCTTTACACATCTCATATGACCGGGATGGTCTCTTCAATGGCTGATAATGTCGTTCTCGGGAACTCTGATCTTGCGCTCAGCGCACTTGGTGGTATCATTTCCTTCCTCTCCGGCGCAGCAACAACAGCCATCATGGTTAACCTCGCCCGAAGGCGGCACATGCACAGCGAGTTTGCATTGCCACTCCTCTTTGAGGCAATCCTCATGCTCTGTTTTGGCTTGCTCGGAACGCAACTATCCAAAATCGAAGGAATGTTTGTTCCTGTAACTGTTATGTTGCTCTGCTTCATGATGGGGCTGCAAAATGCAGTCATAACGAAGCTATCGAACGCTGTGATTCGTACAACCCACTTGACCGGCATTATTACTGACCTTGGCATCGAACTTGGCAAACTGCTCTACTGGAATCGCCATACGTCCGAGGCTGAGCCGGAGGTTATTGCAGATCGAGATCGCTTGATGGTGCTCACTATTCTGATTCTCTCTTTCTTTGGAGGGGGAGTTATTGGAGCTCTTGGGTTCAAATACATCGGGTATGCCCTGACGATCCCTCTTGCACTCCTCCTTATACTCTTAGCTGTGGTACCTGCAATCGACGATTTTCATGTCTTCTGGCGCAGATTATTAGACAATAGAGGTCAGCGGCAGAATCAGAATAAATAGATGTTGGAATGTCATCCAAACTTTGCACCAGGTATCCAGAATCTTTTCTATCGGAGTCGGATGTCTGGCAGTAAATCAGAAAAATCCAGCAAGTAAAACCATCCCCCCGTTCACTGCGCGTATGACACGGGAAAAAATTTAACGTTATATCAGACCTTTGCTCTCCACAAGCCAAGCACAATAGATGCTGCGAGCAAAGAGACGAAAATGTATTGAGGAAGAAGTCTCGCCGTATCAATCAGATGGAGTGTCTGCCTATAGCCACTTGAATA
>JAPLFE010000034.1 GCA_026390855.1 Chlorobiales bacterium
TGTTTTTTGAGTTTGAGATGCTGGTGTAGCTCAATTGGTAGAGCAGCTGATTTGTAATCAGCAGGTTGCGGGTTCGAGTCCCATCACCAGCTCAGCAAGTCAAGGGTAGGTAGCGAAGTGGTTAAACGCAACAGACTGTAAATCTGTCGACTATGTCTTCGGAGGTTCGAATCCTCCCCTACCCACAGTTTTTTTACGCGTGTCAGGCTGATGTAGCTCAGTTGGTAGAGCACTTCCTTGGTAAGGAAGAGGTCATCGGTTCGAGTCCGATCATCAGCTCGTGTTTTTGGAGGCATTGATTTATACGTCAGTAGCTTAATTGGTAGAGCAGCGGTCTCCAAAACCGCAGGTTGGGGGTTCGATTCCCTCCTGACGTGCACGCAGAGTAAAATTTTACTGTAGTTTATTCCAGACTTGCATTCATGAATAAATATATCGGCAAAGCAAATCAATATTACCGTGATGTGGTCGGTGAGATGCGGAAGGTTGTATGGCCGAGCAGGGAAGAAATCAAAGATTTGACAATTGTTGTATTGACGGTTTCGGGCATACTTGCTTTGTTTACGTTTCTTGTCGACTGGGTCATAAATTTTGTTATGGGAAAGTTATTGTAAGAAATAGTGTTAAGGTGAATTGAATGAGCGCTAAGAAAAAAGATGTTGATATTCAGGGTGTCCCGGTTCCGCGCTGGTATGCACTCAGAATCTATTCGGGCCATGAGCGCAAGGTTAAGGAATCAATAGAGGCTGATGTTGTTCGTAGTGGTCTCGGTGATAAGATATTGCAGATATACGTTCCTTATGAGCGTTTTGTGGAAGTTAAAAACGGTAAAAAAAGAAGTTTAACCAAAAACGCCTTTCCTGGTTATGTTCTTATTGAGGCGGTGCTTGACAAGCAAACAAGGAATCTTATTCTTGATATTCCTTCTGTGATGGGTTTTCTTGGTGTTGATGATGTTCCTACACCATTGAGGCCAGAAGAAGTTGAGAAGATTTTAGAACCTGAAAACCCTATTGAGCACCGTTCCGTTGTGGAGTCGCCGTTTAAGATTGGTGATTCAGTTAAGGTTATTGATGGTCCATTCAGTTCATTGACCGGTGTTGTTCATGAGGTGTGCACTGAGAGAATGAAAGTTAAGGTTATGATAAGCTTTTTTGGTCGCAGTACGCCGACAGAGCTTGATTTTTCACAGGTTAAGTCAGTTTCCCAATAATTAGGGCTTAAGTAATTTTAAGCTTCTGAATAGAGATAGTTTATGGCAAAAAAGGTAATCGGTTTTATCAAGCTTCAGATTCCAGCTGGTGCAGCAAACCCTGCTCCTCCTGTCGGTCCCGCCCTTGGTCAGAAAGGGGTTAATATCATGGAGTTTTGCAAGCAGTTTAATGCAAAAACTCAGTCTGAATCAGGGATGATTATTCCGGTAGTTATTACAGTATACTCAGATAAGTCTTTCACGTTTATTACTAAAACTCCTCCTGCAGCAGTTCTTCTTCTTAAAGAAGCTAATCTAAAGAAAGGTTCCGGTGAGCCAAACCGCAACAAGGTTGGTTCCGTTAGTCGTGAGCAGGTGCGCAGGATAGCTGAGCTGAAAATGCCTGATCTTAATGCTGTCGATATCAAGGGAGCGGAAGAGATGGTTGTGGGTACTGCTAGAAGTATGGGGATTTTGGTTCAGGATTGATTGTCTATGTTTTATGTTTGTAATATTTAAGGCTGTGGGAGGCTGAAAAGCCGCTTTTTTAACCACGTTTACAAAAGAAGAATAAAAATGGCTGGAAAAAAATACAGAAATGCCGCACTGAAAATTGATCGTTTTCATGAATACGATCTTGTTGATGCTGTGGAGAAGATAAGAGAGATTACTGAGGTTAAATTTGATGCAACGGTTGATATTGCTGTGAAGCTTGGGGTCGATCCCCGGCATGCTGATCAGGTTGTCCGTGGTACGGTTATGCTTCCGCATGGTACAGGTAAAACAGTGTCTGTGCTGGTTGTCTGCAAAGAGGCTAAGGCGGAAGAGGCTAAGGAAGCTGGTGCCGATCTTGTTGGTTTTGAAGAATACATAGAAAAAATCCAAGAAGGATGGACTGGTGTTGATGTTATCATTGCAACTCCTGATGTTATGGGTCAGTTAGGTAAAGTTGCCAAAATTCTTGGACCTCGCGGTTTAATGCCTAATCCGAAATCTGGAACGGTGACGATGGATGTGGCCAAAGCAGTCAAGGAAGTAAAAGCTGGTAAAATTGAGTTCAGGGTGGATAAAGCAGGAAATATTCATGCTCCTGTTGGCAAGGTTTCGTTTCAGCCAGAGCAGCTGGTTGCTAATATAGGAAGCTTCCTTAAGGAAGTCATTCGCCTAAAGCCATCGGCAGCTAAGGGTCAGTATGTGCAGGGTATTGCGCTTTCAAGCACTATGTCCCCGAGTGTGAAGGTTAAAATGGAAAAATTTGTCGCCTAATAAAAACGGTTTATACGATGAAGCGAGATACAAAAGAACAGATCGTTAAGGAAGTAGCTGAAACGATCAATAAGTCGCAGGGCATATATCTGACTGAATTTCAAGGACTGAGTGTCGCTAAAATGGCGGAGCTGCGTCGCGAGTTTAGGAATGTAGGTGTTGAGTATCGTGTTGTAAAAAACACGCTCATTAAAAAGGCTCTGAAAGACTTGGGAATGGCTGATAAGCTCGCTCCTGGTCTTACAGGAACTACAGCATTAGCGTTCGGATTTGATGATCCTATAGCTCCTGCTAAGATCATCAAAAAGTTCAGCAAAAATAATGATGCGCTTAAGTTCAAGATGGCAGCGATTGACGGTGTTGTTTTTGGTGCCGACTCCCTTCCACTGCTTTCTGAAATGCTCACCAAGACTGAGAATGTCGGTCGTGCTGCTGGACTGATTAATAATATAGTCAGTTCGGTTCCTATGGTGGTCAATGCGGTTATGAGAAACTTGGTATATGCACTTGACCAGGTAGCTAAGCAAAAACAGTAAGTTTTACAAAACTATTACGCACTCAAGAAATTATTAATTGTAAATTATTAAACGAGAGAGGGGAATAATGTCTATCGAAACACTTGTTGAGGAAATTGGTAAATTAACTCTTACAGAGGCTTCTGAATTGGTGAAGGCTCTTGAGGAAAAGTTTGGCGTCAGTGCAGCTCCAGCAGTAGTGGCTGGTGTTGCTGCAGCACCTGCAGGTGAAGTTGCTGTACAGGAAGAACAGACTGAATTTGATGTTATATTGACAGCCGCAGGTGAAAGCAAAATCAATGTGATCAAGGCTGTGCGTGCGATTACGGGTCTTGGTTTAAAAGAAGCTAAGGATCTTGTTGATGGCGCACCGAAAACGGTGAAGGAAGCTGTTTCAAAGGATGAGGCAGAAAAGATTGCAAAAGAGCTGAAAGACGCAGGTGCGTCAGTAGAGTTGAAGTGATCTTTGAGGAGAGTCATTACTATAGCAAGCTCCGTTTCAAACCGAAACGGAGCTTTGTCTGTTTGTGTAAGTACAGTATTTATGAAAGTTTCTGTGATGATACGATTAAGGTTCAGTCGGATTTATTAGGAGTCCGGCAAAGTTTCTGTGGATCTTTGTGAGAACTTAATCTGTAAGTAATTCATGCAATTGATAAAAGCGAGGTGCATGTGAAAGTGGCTGATGCAACAACACCGTGTATTGACTTTTCAAAAATCCAAAGTGTTATAGAACCTCCCGATTTATTAAAAGTTCAGTTAGATTCATTTCATAATTTTATACAAGATAGCGTTCCTCTTGCCAAAAGAAAAGATCAGGGTCTTGAGCGAGTTCTTCGCGGTGCGTTCCCTATCACCGATACAAGAGGTTTGTATCTGCTTGAGTATATTACATACAGCTTTGATAAACCGAAATATACCGTTGAGGATTGTATTGAGAGAGGTCTGACCTATGATGTATCTCTAAAAGTCAAACTCAAGCTTTCTTACAAAGATGAGGCGGATGAGACGGACTGGAAGGAGACCATCCAGCAGGAGGTTTACCTTGGCAGAATACCATACATGACGGAACGTGGTACCTTTATTGTCAATGGTGCCGAAAGGGTTGTGGTAGCTCAGCTTCACCGCTCTCCTGGCGTTGTGTTCAGTGAAGCCATCCATCCGAATGGAAAGAAAATGTATTCGGCTAAAATTGTTCCGACGAGAGGTTCATGGATTGAGTTTCAGACTGACATTAATAATCAGATTTTTGTTTATATCGATCAGAAAAAGAATTTTCTGGTCAGCGCTCTCCTGCGTGCTATAGGTTTTGCCAAGGATGAGGATATTCTCGGGTTGTTTGATTTAGTTGAAGAGGTTTCATTGAAATCGACTAAAAAGGAGCAGCTTATCGGACTGTATCTTGCTTCAGATATTGTTGATATGCAGACCGGTGAAGTGGTTAGTGCAAGAACAGCAATTACAGAAGATATTTTTGAGCAGATACTTGCAGCCGGCTACAAAAGTGTCAAAGTAATGAAGACTTACTCCGGCAATGATAAGGGGCCTGATAAATCAATCATTATCAACACAATTCTTAATGATAATTCGGCCACCGAAGAAGAGGCCCTTGAAATTGTATATGAAGAATTGAGAGCGAATGAAGCTCCGGATATTGATGCCGCAAGGAGTTTTCTTGAGAGGACTTTTTTTAACCAGAAAAAATATGATCTCGGCGAAGTCGGCCGATACAGGATTAAGAAAAAACTTAGTAAAGAGTTTGATGATCTGAATACATATCTCTCGGGAAAGCCAGAGCTCAAACAGCTTTCTGATACCATTTATGAAAAAATTCTTCAGACCATTCAATCCTTTTCAGACGAGCCTAATGGTGAGGATATTTTAGTTCTGACGCATTACGATATTATTTCTGTCATTTATTATCTCATCAAGCTGGTCAACGGACTGGCAGAGGTTGATGATGTTGACCATTTGGCAAATCGTCGCGTACGTTCTGTTGGTGAACAACTCGCAGCTCAGTTTGTTATAGGACTGGCTCGTATGGGCAAGAATGTTCGTGAAAAGCTCAACTCAAGAGATTCAGATAAAATTGCTCCTGCAGATCTTATCAATGCACGTACAGTTTCGAGCGTTGTATCAAGTTTCTTTGCTACAAGCCAGCTTTCACAGTTCATGGATCAAACGAATCCTTTGGCTGAAATGACCAACAAGAGAAGGGTTTCTGCCCTTGGACCAGGCGGTCTTACTAGAGAACGTGCAGGTTTTGAGGTTCGCGACGTTCACTATACTCACTATGGCAGGCTTTGTCCAATCGAAACTCCTGAAGGTCCGAATATCGGCCTTATTTCATCGTTGTCGGTCTATGCGGAAATCAACGATAAAGGGTTTATTCAGACTCCATACAGGGTCGTCGACAAAGGCCAGGTGACCGATACCGTTTTGATGCTATCCGCAGAAGACGAAGAAAACAAGATTACCGTGCCGGTCAGTGTTCCACTTGATGAGAACAATAAAATAGCTGTTGAAACTGTCCAGGCGAGGACAAAGGGTGACTATCCTGTGGTTGCGGCAGAGGAAGTTAATTTTATGGACGTTTCTCCGGTACAAATTGTCAGTGCTGCAGCGGCATTAATTCCTTTCCTTGAGCATGATGATGGTAACCGTGCACTGATGGGGGCCAACATGCAGCGTCAGGCTGTTCCTCTGTTGACCTCTGAAGCTCCCGTGGTTGGTACAGGTATGGAAGCTAAGGTTGCCAGGGATTCCCGTTCAGTTATTATTGCTGAAGGCCCTGGGGTTATTGAGGACGTTACATCTGAATATATTCAGGTTCGTTACGATCTTGACCCTGATAATAACGTCCTGTCGATGCTTGATCCTGATGAAGGCCTGAAATCCTATAAGCTTATCAAGTTTAAGCGATCAAACCAGGATACTTGCATTTCACAGAAACCTCTAGTGCATATCGGCCAGCGTGTTGAAAAAGGGTTCATACTTTCTGATAGTTCCTCGACTGATAACGGAGAACTGGCACTCGGAAAAAATGTTCTGGTAGCATTCATGCCATGGCGTGGTTATAACTTTGAAGATGCTATCATTCTAAGTGAAAGACTTGTTTATGATGACGTCTTTACCTCGATTCACATTCATGAATTTGAGGCAAATGTCCGCGACACCAAACGTGGTGAAGAGCAGTTTACCCGTGACATCTATAATGTCAGTGATGAAGCACTCAGAAACCTTGACGAAAATGGTATAGTTCGTAACGGTGCTGAAGTCAAGGAACGGGATATTCTTGTCGGCAAAATAACACCCAAAGGTGAAAGCGATCCAACACCCGAAGAAAAATTGCTAAGAGCCATTTTTGGTGACAAATCAAGTGATGTCAAGGATGCTTCCATGCATGTTCCTGCAGGGATGAAAGGTATTGTCATCAAGACTAAGCTTTTCAGTCGCAAGAAAAAAGTTGGCATGGACTCCAAGGAGAAAATTGAAGTAGTCGACAAAAAATTTGACTATAAAGAGTTTGATCTTAGAAAAAGATTTGCTGAATGGGTAAAACAGTTGCTTGAAGGAAAGACCTCAACTGGTTTGTATAATGAAAAAGGCAAACAACTTATAGCCGAAGGTACTATGTATGACGCTACAGTACTTGCGAAGTTCAGCGTCATGCCATTTCTCGAGTCTATTGATTTTTCAAAAGGTGTGACCGACCTTCCCAAGGTAAACGACAATGTCGTTCGTCTTGTAAAGGAGTTCCGATTCAAACTGAAAGATCTTGCTGATGAACGGGAAAACGAAAAATATAAGATCAATGTTGGCGATGAACTTCCTCCAGGTATCGAAGAGCTTGCCAAGGTTTATATCGCCCAGAAGAGGAAGATTCAGGTAGGCGACAAGATGGCAGGTCGTCATGGTAACAAGGGTGTTGTTGGTAAGATTCTGCCGATTGAAGATATGCCGTTTATGGAAAATGGTACACCGGTAGATATTGTGCTTAACCCGCTTGGTGTGCCGAGTCGTATGAATATTGGTCAGCTTTACGAGACATCACTCGGTTGGGCAGCTAAAAAACTTGGAGTCAAGTTTAAAACCCCGATTTTCAATGGTGCCACTTATCAGGAAGTTCAACATGAACTTGAACGGGCAGGTCTTCCTGCTCATGGTAAGGTTAGTCTCTTTGACGGACGTACTGGTGAGCGCTTTGATGATGAAGTTACCATTGGTTATATCTACATGCTCAAGCTAAGCCATCTGGTCGATGATAAGATTCATGCCCGTTCTACCGGTCCGTACTCGCTTATAACTCAGCAGCCTCTTGGTGGTAAAGCTCAGTTTGGCGGACAGAGGTTTGGTGAAATGGAAGTTTGGGCTCTTGAGGCCTATGGTGCAGCTAATATCCTTCGGGAAATGCTTACGGTTAAGTCTGATGATGTGATAGGTCGGAACAAAACCTATGAAGCAATTGTTAAAGGCCAGAACTTGCCGGAACCGGGTATCCCCGAGTCCTTCAATGTCCTTATCAGGGAGCTGCAAGGGCTTGGTCTTGAAATTCGTATTGACGACAGAGTTCCTTAGTAATGTGTTAATTAGCGCTTACACCATTAACGGACATTAAACAGAGTCGTTTAAAAAGAGGATATTGACTATGATTTTTTCACAGGGAGCTTCGCCTTTAAAAGGTGATTTTTCAAGGATAAAGTTTAGTATTGCATCGCCTGAAAGCATTCTTGCTCATTCTAGGGGAGAGGTACTGAAGCCGGAGACGATAAACTACCGTACGTTCAAGCCTGAACGTGACGGATTGATGTGCGAAAAAATATTTGGTCCAACAAAGGACTGGGAGTGTTACTGCGGCAAGTATAAGCGAGTACGTTATAAGGGAATTATCTGTGATCGCTGTGGCGTCGAGGTTACGACCAAGAGTGTCCGCAGGGAGCGAATGGGACATATATCTCTTGCTGTTCCTGTCGTGCATACTTGGTTTTTCCGCTCGGTTCCAAGCAAAATTGGAGCCTTACTTGACCTTTCAACCAAGGAGCTTGAGAGGATCATCTATTATGAGGTCTATGTTGTCATCAATCCCGGCGAACCGGGGGAGAAACAGGGAATCAAGAAACTTGATCGTCTGACTGAGGAACAGTATTTCCAGATTATCACTGAGTATGAAGATAATCAGGACCTTGAGGATTCAGATCCAGACAAGTTTGTTGCAAAAATGGGTGGTGAAGCTATTCACATGCTTCTCAAAAACATTGATCTCGATGCATCGGCAATACATTTGCGCAAGGTGCTCAAGGAAAGTAATTCGGAGCAAAAAAGAGCAGATGCACTGAAAAGGCTTAAGGTTGTCGAAGCGTTCAGAAAAAGTTATGAACCGCATAAAAAAACCCGGAAAAAGCCTATGGGACTTTTTCCGGAGGATGAGCTTCCTGAGCCCTACGTCTATGAAGGCAACAAACCAGAGTATATGGTTATGGAAGTCGTTCCGGTCATTCCACCTGAGCTTCGTCCACTTGTTCCGCTGGAAGGTGGACGATTTGCGACATCAGATCTTAATGATCTCTACCGCAGGGTTATCATACGTAACAATCGGTTGAAAAAACTGATAGATATACGTGCCCCAGAGGTTATTCTGCGAAACGAAAAGAGGATGCTTCAGGAAGCTGTTGATGCTTTGTTCGATAATTCCCGTAAGGCTAACGCAGTTAAAACAGGCGAGTCAAACAGGCCGTTGAAATCGCTTTCAGATTCACTCAAAGGCAAGCAGGGCCGGTTCCGCCAGAACTTACTTGGTAAAAGGGTTGATTATTCAGGTCGTTCGGTTATCGTTGTTGGTCCTGAATTGAAGCTGCATGAGTGTGGTCTGCCGAAAAGCATGGCTATTGAGCTTTTCCAGCCCTTTGTCATTCGGCGTCTTGTTGATCGTGGTATTGCTAAATCAGTGAAATCAGCGAAAAAACTTATTGACAAAAAAGATCCTATAGTCTGGGATGTGCTTGAAAAAGTTATTGACGGAAGGCCAGTTATGCTCAACAGAGCACCAACACTTCACCGTCTTGGTATCCAGGCTTTCCAGCCAGTTTTGATAGAAGGTAAGGCTATTCAGATTCATCCATTGGTTTGTACAGCTTTTAACGCTGACTTTGATGGTGACCAGATGGCTGTTCATATTCCACTGTCGCAGGAAGCACAGCTTGAGGCATCTTTACTGATGCTCTCTTCTCATAATCTTATTTTGCCTCAGTCAGGTAAGCCAGTAACTGTTCCTTCGCAGGACATGGTGCTCGGTATGTATTTCCTTACTAAGTCACGTGTTGGCGATGTTGGTGAAGGACAGATATTTTATAGCCCTGAAGATGTGCTGATTGCTTACAATGAACAGAGAGTAGGGCTCCATGCCCAGATATTTGTCAAGTATTCCGGTGAGATTGATCAAAAATTTGATCCTCTGAGGGTGCTTGATACTATTGTCGATGCAAATTCAGAAAAGTCTATCTGGTTGAAAGCTCAGATTGAGAAGAAAGCTATTCTTCTTACTACTGTTGGTAGGGTGATTTTTAACCAGAATGTGCCCAAAGAAATCGGATTTATCAACCGCGTTATTGATAAGAAGGTAGCTAAGGAGCTTATTGGACGGCTTAGCAGCGATGTTGGTAATGTTGAAACTGCTAAATTTCTTGATAATATCAAGGAAGTCGGGTTTCATTATGCTATGAAAGGAGGGCTTTCAGTCGGTCTTTCTGATGCTATTGTGCCTGAAACCAAAATTAAGCATATCAAAAATGCCCAACGTGAGAGCACCAAGGTTGTTAAAGAGTACAATCGTGGTACGCTGACTGATAATGAGCGTTACAATCAGATTGTTGATGTTTGGCAGAAGACATCGAATATTGTCGCTGAAGAGTCTTATCAGAAGCTTAAAAAAGATCGTGATGGTTTCAATCCACTCTATATGATGCTTGATTCTGGAGCCCGTGGTTCCAGAGAACAGGTTCGTCAGTTGACTGGTATGAGAGGACTTATTGCCCGTCCGCAGAAGTCCATGTCGGGACAACCGGGTGAAATTATTGAAAACCCGATTATCTCAAACCTGAAAGAGGGGCTTACTGTTCTTGAGTATTTTATTTCAACCCATGGAGCTCGTAAGGGTCTTTCAGATACTTCTCTGAAAACAGCAGATGCAGGTTACCTGACCAGACGACTTCACGATGTTGCTCAAGATGTTATTGTTACAATTGATGACTGTGGAACTACGCGAGGTCTCTATGTTCATCGCAATATTGAGGAAGAGACTAGCGGTCAGATCAAGTTTCGCGAAAAAATCAAGGGACGTGTCGCTGCTCGTGATATTTATGATACCCTCAACAACAAGGTTGTTGTCAAAGCGGGAGAAATTATTACAGAAGAGCTTGCTGAACTTATACAGGAGACTGCAGGTGTTGAAGAGACTGAGATTCGTTCAGTGTTGACTTGCGAGTCAAAAGTCGGCATTTGCTCTAAATGTTATGGTACTAACCTTTCGGTACATGAACTCGTTGAAATTGGTGAAGCAGTCGGCGTTATCGCGGCGCAGTCAATTGGAGAGCCCGGAACACAGCTTACGCTTCGTACCTTCCACCAAGGTGGTACTGCTCAAGGCGGAATAACTGAAACTGAAACTAAGGCTTTTTATGATGGCCAGATACAATTTGAAGATATCAAAACTGTTGAGCATACAGCTATAAATGAAGATGGTGTCGAAGATCTCCGAACAATCGTCATTCAGAAAAACGGTAAAATTAATATTGCTGATCCTGAATCAGGCAAAATCCTGAAGCGGTATATTGTGCCGCATGGAGCTCACCTTAACTGCAAGCATGGTGCCCTTATTAAAAAAGATCAGATGATGTTCAGCAGTGAACCAAACAGTACACAAATTATTGCCGAGCTTCCTGGATTCATCAAATTCGCCGATATCGAAAAGGGTGTTACTTACAAGGAAGAAGTTGATCCTCAAACAGGTTTTTCACAACACACCATTATTAACTGGCGCTCCAAATTGAGAGCAACTGAAACAAGAGAACCGAGGTTGATGATTATTGATGCTAACGGTGAGATTAAAAAGACATATCCCGTGCCTATTAAGACCAATCTCTATGTTGAAGATGGCCAAAGGATTACTCCTGGTGATATAATGGCTAAGGTGCCAAGAAATCTTGATCGTGTTGGTGGAGATATTACTGCTGGGCTTCCCAAAGTTACAGAGCTTTTTGAAGCTCGCATTCCTACTGATCCCGCAATTGTCACAGAAATTGATGGTTATGTGAGCTTTGGTTCACAGCGAAGAAGTAGTAAAGAGATCAAGGTGAAAAATGATTTCGGTGAAGAAAAGGTCTATTACGTCCAGGTTGGTAAGCATGTGCTTGCTAATGAAGGCGATGAAGTCAAGGCCGGTGATCCGTTGACTGATGGAGCTGTATCTCCCCAGGACATATTGCGTATTCAGGGTCCTAATGCTGTGCAGCAGTACCTTGTCAACGAAATTCAGAAAGTTTACCAGATCAATGCCGGCGTTGAAATCAATGACAAGCATCTTGAAGTTATTGTACGACAGATGCTTCAGAAAGTAAGGGTTGAAGAATCTGGAGACACAAATCTATTACCAGGTGATCTGATTGATCGAAGTGCCTTTGTTGAGTCTAATAATAGTATAGCCGAGAAGGTACGTGTTACGGAAAAAGGCGATGCTCCTGCTAGGATTCAGGATAGTCAGCTTCACAAAATGCGTGATATTACCAAGCTGAATCGTGAGCTACGTAAAAACAATAAAATAATGGTTGCTTTCGAACCTGCACTTCAGGCAACATCTCATCCTGTCCTGCTTGGTATTACAAGCGCTGCACTTCAGACTGAGAGTGTGATTTCTGCCGCATCATTCCAGGAAACAACAAAGGTGCTGACCGATGCTGCTGTTGCTGGGAAGGTTGATTTTCTTGCAGGCTTGAAAGAAAATGTTATTGTAGGTAAACTGATTCCAGCCGGAACCGGATTGAAGAGATACAAGACCATAAAACTCACCGGAGAAGGTCAGGACACTGCTGCTGATGAAGAGCAAAAACCTTCAAAGACTGAAACAAGAGAGGGTTTTGCTAATGAACGGTAGGGTTTCATATACTTTTTAGATGAGACAAAAATGAGGCCGTCTCATAAGTCAAATTATGAGGCGGTCTTTTTGTTTACCCAAAGTACCGCTCATACAGTTTCCATCCGTCGGCTAATTCCGGAAAAGAAAAAAGCGGGTAGGTTATCCCGCTACCTTGGCCAGGTTGTGTGCCAATGCCGCCAGTCCGATTTCAATTTCCACTTTCTTCAGACCCCGTAACCTAAATCTCCTGAAGTTTCTGTTCTGCTTGAGTTGACCGAGCACCGGTTCGACATCTACTGCCCGTTGTTTTCGTTTTCGTATCCCTTCTTCTGAAAGCAAGAGCGTTTTGGCCTGCTGCTTCAATCGGTTTAACTGATGATTAACCGTCACCTCGGTTTTGTCATTTTTCGGTTGGCACCCTGCAGCCAATGGGCAACCCTCACAGTTTTTAGATTGATAACTTTTATTGGTCTGCCGGTAAACCGGTGGCAGTTGTTCTTAAGCGGGTATAGACCAGCTCCATTGTGGCCCATCGGGCAAGAGAATTGATCGGTTGCTTTATTATAATGCATGTTTTTGACATCAAGGATCGACTCTCTTTTCCTTGCCGCTTCATGCTGCTCTTTATGGAAGTAGTTATATTGCACGTAGCTGGTAATCTTGCTCTGTTCCAGATAGGTATAGTTTTCTTCGCTTCCGTATCCCGCATCAGCCGTTACGCAATCCGAAACCTATCCATACTGGCTCTTAAAAGATTCCAGATGCGGTATGAGGGTTGTTGTATCGGTTGGCTTTTGATACAGACTGAAATGGACGATGAACTGATTATGGGTCCTGAATTTGAGTGAAATACTCCCCAAAAATAGGACAGCTGGTTAAATTGGATCAACTCAAACCAAGCTGTCATTATGAAACAAACACGCCGCAAATTCACACCTGAATTCAAAACTAAAGTTGTCCTCGAGGCTCTCAGCGAGCGGTATACCTTCACAGAGCTCGCCCAGAAGCATGAGGTTCATCCGAATCAGATCATCCAATGGAAGCGAGAGTTTCTTGACAAGGCATCGGAGATCTTTTCGAAAGGCGAAAAAGTCTAGAAAACCGAGCGCGACTATCAGCAAGAAAGGGAAGAGCTCTATAAAACCATCGGCCAGTTGAAGGTCGAAGTGGATTGGCTCAAAAAAAAAACTTCAATAACAAAAACCCTTTCAGAACGGCGCTCTATAGTTGAGAAAGAACATCCGGATATCAGTATGCAACGACAGTGCGAGCTGCTCGCGATTCACCGCTCAGGCCTGTATTATCAACCGAAGAAGACCTCAAAGCTGAACCGTGAACTCATGGCGGCTGATTGATGAGCATCACCTGCTGAGGCCATACTACGGCGTCTACCGCATGTGACAATGGCTGACGAGGGACAAAGGCTACAAGAGATCAACCTCAAGCGAGTACGCAGACTCTATCGGCTCATGAGCCTGGAAGCCATCGGCCCGAAACCAAACACCTCGAAACCGGCACCAGGCCATAAGGTCTATCCTTATCTGCTGAAAGGTCTTGAAATCACGCACAGCAACCAAGTCTAGGCTACCGATCTCACCTATGTACCAATGGCCCATGGCTTCCTGTCCCTGATGGCAGTGATCGACCTGAAGTGAGTATTCCGGGGAAAGTGTGCCACTGATTCCGGGCGAAAGTGTACCACCCTTTCCGGGTGAAAGTGTACCACTTCTTCCAGGTCAGATCTGTTGTTAAAACTTACACATTTTTTTCAAGTTTCTTCCTTCTTAAAGAGTCACCTTTCAGCTCAAGCCGATGAGCGTTTCCGACCAACCGATCCATGATTCCGTCGGCAATTGTAGGCTCCCCAATTACGTCATGCCACTGGGCAACAGGAAGCTGAGAAGTGATCATTATCGCTTGTTTTCCATACCGATCTTCAAGGATCTGCAGCAGGGCAATACGTGTTGTTGCATCAAGGGGCTGCAGTCCGAAATCATCAAGAATAATCAGATGGGTTCGTTCAATTTGGTTGAGCACCCTGACAAAGGTTCCATCGAGTTTTGTCTGGGCAATCCGTTCAAGAAATCGGTTCATGCCAAAGTAGAGGGTGCGATAGCCGAGTGAACAGGCCTGCCGTCCCAATGCGCAGGCAAGGTAGCTTTTACCACATCCTGTGGCTCCGGTAATAAGGATATTTTCTCCTCGTCTGATAAACCCGCAGTCGGACAGGCTGAGGAGTTGATCCCGGCTCAGGTTTCGGGCGGCGTTGCAGTGCACCTGTTCGAGTATGGCTGGATAACGGATCTTGCTTTGCTGCAGGTATCGCTTGGTGCTCTGTTCTTTTCGAAAATGCTGCTCCGCATCAACCAGTTTGCCCGGCAGCGTGTCCGCTGCCGGCTGTTCGTGTACTGGGAGCATGATAGCTGCTTCATAGGCATTTGCCATACCATACAGGTTCATGGAGCGAAGCTGGTCAAGGGTAAGCTGTGTATTCATGGTCATGGTGGTGGATGAGGTTAATTGTAGACTTCTTTGCCGCGAATATTGTCATGAAACGGTAGCATGGGCACATGGTATTCTGCTGATGCAGAGGCCTTATCCCGGTTGTTTTCGAGAATATTATGGACCAGTCGGTAGCTGAAACCGGGAACGTGCAAGGCAACTCCGCAGGCTGCTTCGAGTCGGGTGGTTCCATACTTTTTCTGGAGCCGGAGGATTCCAAGGCAGGCATCAAAGCTTTGCTGGACAAAGGCTTTTGAACTCAGTATCCGAAGGACGGCTTCTTCTGTACAAGGCCCGACAGCCGCAGCTTTGCTGGTAAAGTTCTCCTCAGTCCACCCTTGTTGCTGATGGTACCGGCGATGGGATTCCGGCATGTGCTCTTCAACGGTTCTATAGACTCCCCGCCGTCCGACAATACGCTGATGCAGGGCGATGCGCTGAAAATCAAGAAAGACCTCAACAACCGCTTCATCGTAGACCAGCTTGACAATCTTGCCGATATACTCATGAGGAACACTGTACTGGCAGCGGTCTTCACCCAAAATGACATGGTAATTTTTCTTGACGGTGGCGTTCGTTTCACGCTTATAGGTGAAGTCGGTCATCGGAAGTGGCTGTAACAGCTCTTGCTCAAGCTCGATAAACCGCTGTCTGCGACTCTTGCCATAATCGGTCATCAGTCGGTCATTGGCATGATCCAGCAACTGCAGAACCCGATACTTTAAGGTATTGAGACTGGTAAACTCCTCATTGCGCAAACGGGCATAGATCTGGCTATAGGCATGGTGCACCGAGCCTTCAACCGATGGCTTATCCTTCGGTCTGACGATCCTGGTCGCCTGCATGTTGGTCTGGTAGTGCAAGGCCCACTGCTCCATCAACTCATTGAAAATTGGCTCATAGCGTGATGCTTTTGTTACCACCTGCTTCATGTTGTCGCTCAGGATGTTCTTCGGGACACCGCCAAGATAGGCTAGCGCCCGGTTGAGTGCCGGGATCATATGCTCCTGCCTGGCTGATGAAAGCGGTTCAACGTAAAAAAAGCTGCTGCAAGGAAGGGTGCAGACCAGAACGGGGCACTCGATACGCTCTCTGCTGAGTGGTTCGATAATCCAGAGTGGATCGCCAGCAAAGTCAATCTGCAGCCGGTACCCTTGCTGGTGCTGCTGCGGCATGGTAGCATCATGTTGCTGGATATGTTGATCCAGATAATAGCAGAACCGTGAATACTGATACCCGGTTGGGTGATCCCGAAAATACTCTTCCCAGAGTACTTGCTTGGTGACGTGGGAGTGCTTCTTATCGAGTTCTTCAGCAAGGCGTTGAAGCTGGGGATAGAGATCCGCATACCGCTCGTCAGTTGTCTTGGTGGAACGGGGCGGATGAACCAGAACCGAAAGATCGTAATCAGGCAAGGTAAACAGCTCTGAAAACGTTTTATCGCTACTCTGAAAACGATGCTGATAGTTCTTTATGGTCAGGCGGTGAATACCTGTGCTACGATGGATTTCCCGCAGGGAGCAACCTTCCATCAAGAGTTTGAGAATACGTCGCGTTTGTAACATAGTCAAGGCTTTGTTTGCCATTGTATACCTCCGGGTTTTTACACCAAAGGTACTGTTTATGATGTTACAAATCTGACCTGATGGGGTGGTACAGTTTCACCCGGAAAGGGTGGTACACTTTAGTCCGGTGTGCTCACATTGCGCAACGTCAGCCATCCCTGTTTGCTCATTGGCGGTTGAACACAGGAAAAGCTGGATAGGAGGAGCCGGATGAGCTGAGAGGTTCACGTCCGAATCTGTGAGCGCCTTGAGGGGAGGTTCTTCAGGGCGACTCGACTTTTTATCGAAAGACTATAGTGAAGCGTCAAGTATGAGTACATTTATCTGAACCCGCCGACCGACGGCGTCGAACTCTACCAAGGCCTGAAGCGGTGGTTCAACGATTACAACAAGGTTCGCCGCCATACGTCTCTCGACGGAGAGGTTCCGGAAGCCGTCTACTATACCAAAAAACCTCAGGCGACCGAAGCAGCCTGAAAAAACTTATTTTCGTCAAATAGCTGCCCTATAAATGGGGAGGGTCTCACGCCGTAGCCCGACCATGGGAACACAAATTCCTCGGCTACAACCTGATTTTGCATAAAGCGCCAAAGCTTCGGTTAGCAACAGCAAAAGTCTAAAGCGAATCGCAGCGAAAGTTCAGGAAACCCCACGAAGAGCTCAAGAGGAAAAGAAGCCTCAGCCACGCCATCGATGAACTCAATCCGATTCTGAGGGGCTGGGCAGCATACTTTAAGCTGACCGAAACTAAAGAAAACGCGAAGAGCTGGATGTGGGATGGATCCGCAGGCGGTTACGCTGCATCTTATGGTGTCAGTTTAAGTGGCCGCGCACCTGAGTAAGGAACTTGATGAAAGCAGGGTTGAAGGAGAGTCGAGCAGCTCTCTTTGACCTATAACGGGCGGGGTCCATGATGGGACCATAGCATAAGCCACATGAATGTGGCACACCAGAAGTCCTGCTTTGACAAACTTAGCTTGGTCTCTGTACTGGAAACAGTGAGAAAGCTTCAGTAGCAATCATGAAGCGCCGGACGCCGGACCTCACGTCCGATGGTGTAGGGGGACGGCGGGGTTACCCCCGCCTCCTACCTAATTATTTCTTTTCATACCTGAAAGATTCCAGAAAACTCGTATCAAAATCCCCGCTCTGGAAAACCGGTGAATGCATGACCTGTTTGTGGAAAGGAATGGTAGTTTTTACTCCGACAACAATAAATTCATCAAGGGCTCTCGACATCCTTGCAATAGCTTCATCTCTGGTGTGGGCTGTGACGATAAGCTTAGCAATCATGGAGTCGTAGTTTGAAGGCACAACATAACTGGCATAAGCATGTGAATCAACCCTTACCCCGTGACCGCCAGGTGTATGGAATACCTGAAGCTGTCCTGGAGAAGGACGAAACAATTGCTCAGGATCTTCAGCATTAATTCTGCATTCAATGGAGTGGCCTTTCGGGATGAAATCTCGGTTTTCGATTGATTCACCAGCTGCGATGAGAATCTGCTCTTTGACGAGATCGACATCATAGCGCTCTTCAGTAACTGGATGCTCAACCTGAATACGGGTATTCATCTCCATAAAGTAAAAATCCTTATGCTTGTCGAGCAGAAACTCAATTGTACCCGCACCTTCATAATTAATAGCACGTGCAGCGGATACTGCAGCATCACCCATTTTTTTTCTTAGCTCATCGTCAACAACAGGAGAGGGTGTTTCCTCGATAAGTTTCTGATGTCGTCTTTGGACAGTACAGTCTCGCTCACCAAGATGGATAGTGTTTCCGTGTTGGTCAGAAAGAATCTGAATTTCAACGTGGCGAGGATTTTCAAGGTATTTCTCAATATAGACGCCACTGTTTCCGAAAGATTGTTCAGCTTCGCTTCGTGCCGTGTTCAGGGCTTTTTCAAGCTGACTTTCCTCAGTGACAACGCGCATACCCTTTCCTCCGCCACCTGCGGTTGGTTTGATTATAACAGGGTAACCGGTTTTTTGTGCCGTTTCAATGGCTTGTTGCAGATCGGTGACCAACCCGGGGCTTCCGGGAACAACCGGAACTCCAGCTGAAATCATGGTTGATTTAGCCGTGTTTTTGTCACCCATTTGGTTTATCATGGTTGCTGTTGGGCCGATAAACTTAATGTTTACCGAATCGCAAACCTCTGCAAAATTTGCATTTTCAGCCAGAAAACCGTAGCCGGGATGAATAGCATCAGCATTCGTTACCTCTGCGGCAGCGATGATACGTGGAATGTTCAGATAACTCTCTCTTGATAAAGCTGGTCCGATACAGACAGCTTCATCGGCGTATTTGACGTGCATGGATTCAGCATCAGCTGTAGAATATACTGCAACAGTACTGATCCCCATTTCGCGGCAGGTCTGCATAATACGCAAGGCAATTTCGCCGCGATTTGCAATAAGTATTTTATTGAACAAGGTTTTTTCTGATGAATGTTTATGGTTTAATCCGGAACAGTGGTTGATCGTACTCTACAGCCTGTCCGTTTTCAACAAGAATTTCAACAATAGTACCGGAAACCTCTGCCTCGATTTCGTTCATCAGTTTCATGGCTTCGATAATACAGAGAACATCCCCTTTTTTTATGGTGTCATTGATGGAAACAAAGGGTGGAGCATCCGGAGATGATGACTGGTAGAATGTCCCGACAATAGGAGATCGCGATTCGATCAAACCCCAAGTAGGCTCCTCTATTTGAACAGAGGGAACAGCATTTAAGGCCTGTGGTGCGGTTTGTAATGCGGGTTCTGCTGATTGTAGAACATTCAGCTGGGGAATTCCTAGGGCAGAAGCACGCCTCAGGATAATTTTAAAGTCGCCCTCCTCGATGATGGTTTCCTGGAGATCGGAGCCATCGACAATGTCGATAAGCTGTTTGATTTCGTTAAAGTTCATGATAATGTTACTTAAGTTTAAAACACGCGTCCTGATCTATCACCTACCTAAAAAAGATAACTACTTTTTAACTCTTTCAATATACTCACCAGTGCGGGTATCAACACGAATAATGCTCCCGGTCTGGATAAACATGGGAACGTTGACTTCCGTGCCAGTTTCAACTACGGCAGGCTTTGTTCCGCTGGTTGCTCTATCATCCTTTGATGCAGGGTTGGTTTCAGTTACCTCCACCTCAACGAAAGTAGGAAGTTCAACGCCAAGAATAGAGCCATCATCAGAAAATACAATCGTGACTGTGATACCATCCTTAACAAAACGTGATGAAGAGCCAATCGCAACTTCAGGAACATTGATCTGGTCAAAGGTATCGTTGTCCATCATGACAAAGTCGCTGCCATCACGGTAAAGATACTGGTACTGTTTTCTTTCTGTGACGATTACATCTACTGATTCTGTGGCGCTGAAGCGGTACTCTACATTCCTGCCGGATTTAAGGTTTCTCATGTTTGCCTGATAAAACGCACGCAGGTTTCCTGGGGTACGGTGAATAAGGCTTTCAATACTATGTGGTTCTCCTTTGAAGCGGATAATTGAGCCTTTTGAAACGTTACTAATTGAAATCATAAGCAGGAAGAAATTTGCCTTGCGTAGTTTGGTTTTTATTTTTTATAGAATTGAAATATAACACAGTGCTGGACGAATACAAAGTGCCCTGCAAGAGCAAAGCAGGATAATGCTAAAAAGCCATTGCATGTTTATAAAGTACTGTTTAAATTCAAAGAATTGGTAACAGGGGAAAAAAGTTTTTTTTACTTAAATAATAATAAATATTTCATATGTCAAAAGCTGAATTAGTAGAGAAAATCGCCGAGCAGGCCAAGCTAACTAAAATCGATGCAGAGCGTGCAGTCAATGCCTTTATCAATGTTGTGACAGCTTCATTGAAGGGTGGAGATGATGTTACTCTCGTCGGCTTCGGGACGTTTACCACTGGCGATAGAGCCGAAAGACAAGGACGGAACCCTCAGACCGGTGAAGCTATTACCATTTCAGCAAAAAAAGTCGTTAAGTTCAAACCAGGCAAAGCTTTGAAGGAAGAGGTCGGCGGTTGATCCTGAGTTTTTATGGTTTACTTCCTTTTAAAGTCCATCAATAGCCTCTGCTTGATGGACTTTTTTTATCATTAATATTTCGCCCTATGACTACGAAAGTTGTCCTTGATTTTGAAAAGCCACTCTTTGAGCTTGAAGCTAAACTCAATGAAATGCGTCAGTGCCTTAGGAACAGTACAAGGGAGCAGGCGCCGTCTGAAAACGAAGTGCTTAACCATGACATAGAGACCCTTGAGCTGAAAGTCGATGCACTTCGTCGTTCTATTTACAAAAACCTCACTCGATGGCAAAAGGTGCAGCTTGCACGCCATCCGGGAAGACCTTTTACGCTTGACTATATTTACATGATGACCCGGGACTTTGTCGAACTTGCTGGCGATAGACATTATAGTGATGATAAAGCTATTGTTGGTGGTTTTGCTCGCATTGAAGATAGTTCATCAGGTTTTTCTCAACCAGTAATGATCATTGGTCATCAGAAAGGGCGCGATACCAAATCCAATCTCTATCGAAATTTTGGTATGGCACAGCCTGAAGGATATCGCAAAGCTCTACGATTAATGAAACTTGCAGAGAAATTCCGCAAACCGGTTATTACACTGATTGATACTCCTGGAGCATTCCCCGGTATTGAAGCTGAGGAAAGGGGACAAGCTGAGGCTATTGCCAGGAATCTGTTTGAAATGGCAAAGTTGACTGTGCCAGTAATCTGTGTAATTATCGGAGAGGGTGCAAGTGGAGGAGCCATTGGTATCGGTGTTGGAGACAGGATTATCATGGCTGAAAATAGCTGGTATTCAGTGATATCACCTGAAAGCTGCTCTTCCATTTTATGGAGAAGCTGGAACTATAAAGAACAGGCTGCTGAAGCGCTGCAACTTACCGCAGAGGATCTTCTTGCTCAAGGGATTATTGACAGGATTATTCCTGAACCACTTGGAGGTGCCCATACTGACCCTGATACTATGGCTGCTACATTAAAGAGCATATTGATTGAAGAGCTCAAACAACTATTACCCAGAGATCCAGGAGAGCTTGTTCACGACAGAATAGAAAAATTTTCGGGTATGGGAGTCTGGAAAGAAGAAGTATAGGGAATACAACAGCCGGCATTCAAACCGGCTGTTGTATTAGAATTGGTAAGTCCTACCTGATAGCAATCGTGTTTACTTGATTTCGTAGGAGCTGTCTCCCTTGAGGAGTTCTTCAAGTGTCCCATGTCCGTTTTTCTGGGCATCGCAGATCTGAGCAGTAAGAGCGTCTTCATAAGATATCCGTGTTTCGGCATAGAAAACGCCAAAAGGTCTTGGAAGAAATTCCGCATCAGCAAAGTGAGCAAGAATGGATGCCTTATTGATATCTGACTCATTGTGAACCCAAAGGTCAGACGTTGAAAGGCCCTCTTTGTCAAGATCAACAACAACTGGCTTGAATCCGTCAAGTATGATACCTTTATTTTTCTCTTTTCCGAAGACAAGAGGTTTATCCTGTTCAAGATAGACCGTGTGATCTGCTTTATTGTCTGGAGTGGCAAATGCTTCAAAAGCTGCATTGTTGAATATGGGACAGTTCTGGTAAATTTCTACCAGCGATGTTCCCTTGTGCAATGCTGCTCGTTTCAGTAACGACCTTAAGAATTTTCCATCTCGATCAAAAGCTCGAGCAAAAAAAGATCCTCCAGAACCGATCGTCAAGGCAGCTGTATTGAACGGTTGATCAATGACACCAGATGGCGAGGTAACTGTCCGTAATCCAATTTTTGAGGTTGGAGAATACTGACCTTTTGTAAGCCCGTAGATTTCATAATTAAAAAGTATAACATTCAAGTCAGGTTTTATTATCAGTGTATGAATGAAATGTATAACACAAATAGATAAAGAATAACGTCCCGTTGCCATTGGCAAGGCTCTGCCGTGAATTCCATGAACACCATAAGTCGCCATATAATAGGGAAGGCGCGATGAGCATCCTATTCCCGAAACAATCACCACGTTTTCAGGTTCTACTGCAAGCTCAGCCATCACGTTTTTGAGTTGTTGCAGTACGGCATGATCACCACATCCGGGACACCATTTAGGCTCCTGATCTGAAGCAAAATCCTTTGCAGTAAGAACCGGACGGTCTATTATTGTTGTAGCTTTATCAGTCATTATTCAATCTCCTTAATAAGGTCAGTGATTTTAGCCAGAATTTCCATTTCATTGAACGGTACACCCTGAACCTTGCTATATCCTACAGGGGCTATCAGGAAGGTATCGCGGATAATATGGATAAGCTGTCCGCTATTCATTTCCGGTATCAATACTCTTTTGAAGTTTCCAAGAATCTCTCCAAGGTTTTTCGGGAATGGATGGATATACCTGAGATGAGCATGAGCAACGCTGTAACCCTCTTCAAGGGCTTGCTCTACAGCAGTTTTAATGGCACCGTATGACGAACCCCATCCTAGAACAAGCAAATCCCCTTTTTGTTGCCCGTTATCAATGGCCTGAAGCGGAATCGTTTCAGCAATCCGTGCTATTTTTTCAGCACGAAGTTTCGTCATCAATTCATGATTTTCAGGATCATGAGAAACATTTCCTGTTTCATTTTGTTTTTCAAGACCACCTATACGATGTTCAAGACCTTTTGTTCCCGGGATAGCCCATGAACGCACAAGTCTATCGTCCCGTTTGTAGGGTAGATATGGAGAGTCTTCTGGCTTTCTTGCTGGTTGAAAACGAGGATTGATTTCAGAGAGATTATCAGGACTCTCAACCTTCCACGGTTCTGAACTCAGTGCAAGGTAGCCATCAGAAAGGCAAATTACCGGCGTCATATGTTCAACGGCAATTCTCGCCGCTTCATAGGTAGTATAAAAGCAGTCAACTGGGGAGTGGGCAGCAACTACGGGCAGTGGCGCTTCCCCATGTCTGCCATACATAGCCATTAACAGATCGGATTGTTCAGGTTTAGTTGGCAATCCGGTTGATGGACCTCCACGCTGAACATTGATGACAACTAGTGGCACCTCGAGGATGACAGCAAGGCCTAGTGCTTCTGTTTTCAAGGCGAGCCCAGGACCTGAAGTGTTTGTTGCTGCAAGTGCACCTCCGTATGCTGCACCGATACTGCTTACGATTCCGGCAATTTCATCTTCAGCCTGAAAAGTCTTGACTCCATATTTTTTCTTTTTGGCCAAAGTCTGAAGGATCTCTGTCGCCGGTGTGATCGGGTATGATCCAAGGAACAGTTCAAGACCTGCTTTTTTTGCGGCTGCAGTCAGAGCGATAGCGCATGCTTCATTTCCTGTAACACGTCGGTAAATGCCGTGCTGTTTTTGTGGGGCAATATCGAATCGTCCAAGATTAGCAAAGAGTTCAGTTTCGTCGCCAAAGAAATATCCAGACTTCATCGCTTTAATGTTAGCTTCGGCCATCTGGACATTTTTCTGAAACTTGGTTTTCAATGTTTCAATTGTTCCTTCCAGAGGCAGCGAATAGAGCCAGTAAAGCAGGCCTAAGACAAACATGTTCTTACAACGATCAACTTCCTTGCTACTTAGTCCACTTTCTTTAAGAGCTTCACGGGTTAACTGCAGCACAGGCACAGGAAAGACTATATAGTTGCTGAGAGATCCATCCTCGAGGGGATTCGCTCCTTCTGGATAGCCGGCAAGCTTAAGGTTTTTTTCATCGAAACCCTCTGTACCTGCGATAATGATGCCTCCGCGGTGCAGGTCTTTAAGGTTTGCTTTCAATGCTGCTGAGTTCATGGCTACCATAACATCAAATCGCGCTCCCGGTGTATAGACCGGCTTGCTGCTGAACTGAAGCTGAAATCCTGATACACCTGCAATAGTACCGGCAGGGGCTCTTATCTCAGAAGGAAAATTCGGGAATGTATTCAGTTCGGATCCACGAACTGCTACAGTATTGGCGAATTGGGTACCTGTTAACTGCATACCGTCACCGGAATCACCTGCAAATAGCACGGATACGCTGGTTTTCGATGTAACGTTAACTTGTCTGGTTGTCTTTGTTGTATCAGTCATTGTCCCTGTTAATTACTTTTCAAGAATTAGTAAACAACAATAAAATTCCTGTGTCAATGAACATAGCCACACGCAGGTCATTGAGTTGTTATCTGGTGAAATGTATATTACTGGTGGGTAAGGAGAAGACAAAAAAATAACACCACAGTCTTCTGCAAGAAAAATATAAGGGATAGATAGGGTTAAAACAAGCGACCAGCCCTAAACCCTTAACATTTTTTTTCTATAACGATATTATTTTTTGTCAGATACTCCTGCCATTCCTGTTCTTCCCTGATCGGGCAATCTGGTGATAAGTCACAGAAGTCACAACGCAGCATACCGTACATCTGTTCCATCCAACATCCTGTAGTGCTTTTATGCACTTCATTTACATGGTTAGGATTTTCCTTCATTATTCTGGCTGAAATATCCATCAGTTCCAGAATATCCTTTCGCCGTTGCTGATTTTCCACTCCCCAACTCATAAAGGTGTTCCTGTTTTTTAATGGAAAAATAAGAAGGGTACATATGTTATGAACATACTATCTTAATATAATTTTTTTTAAAAAAGAACATACTGTATCTACTGCCACCCTAAAGCCTTGGATGGAGAGTGTAAACATCAGCATGGAGTCGATAAAATTTAGTTGGCAACAAGCCTGAAAAAAGAGTAACTTTGAGGCCGTAAGAGGCGGTTTTTCTGCCTGTAACGGCATAATGGAAAGCATTGCAACAAGATGAAAATCTCTATGAAATCCCGAGAAATCAGACAATCTTTTTTGGATTATTTTGCTCAAAAAGGTCATAATATTGTTCGTTCAGCCCCGGTTATTCCGGCAGATGATCCCACCCTGCTTTTTACAAATGCAGGTATGAACCAGTTCAAAGATGTGTTTTTAGATAAAGGAACAAGGCCTTACGTTCGGGCTGCCGATACACAGAAATGCATCAGGGCATCAGGTAAGCATAATGATCTGGAGGATGTTGGAAGGGATACCTATCACCATACCTTTTTTGAAATGCTTGGCAATTGGTCTTTTGGTGATTATTACAAAGTTGAGGCTATAACCTGGGCATGGGAGCTCCTTACTGAAGTATGGAAGTTGCCGAAAGGACGTCTCTATGCAACAGTCTACCATGACGATGATGAGAGCTTTCAGATATGGCAGAACGATACAGATATTGATCTGGAGCATATCATCCGTTTTGGCGAAAAAGATAATTTCTGGGAGATGGGTGAAACAGGACCCTGTGGTCCCTGTTCTGAAATCCATATCGATCTAACCGAGGATGGTTCTGGCGGGAATCTTGTGAACGTTGGAGATTATCGTGTCATCGAATTGTGGAACCTTGTTTTTATACAATATAACCGGCAGATTGATGGGCGTCTTGAGCCTCTCCCGAAAAAACATGTCGATACCGGCATGGGGTTTGAGCGTGTTGTGGCGGTTTTACAGGGGAAAGGATCGAACTACGATTCTGATGTTTTCAAACCGCTTTTCGACCGCATAACTGCAATTACCGGGGTTTCTTATGGTGCGTCAATGGATAATCCCCTTGATATTGCCATGAGGGTTATTGCCGATCATGCACGTACCTTGACTTTTGCGCTTTCAGATGGCGCAATGCCTTCCAATGAGGGACGTGGTTATGTTCTTCGCCGCATTCTTCGCCGAGCTCTGCGTTATTCAAAAAATCTTGGGTATAACGAGCCGATTATTCATCAGATGGTAAGTACGCTTGCCGACTCGATGGGCGATGTTTTCCCTGAATTACAGCAGCAGCAGGATACCGTTAAAAAAATTATCAAGGCCGAAGAGGAGAGCTTTATTGTTACCCTTGACCGGGGAATTGAAATATTCAATGATGTTATCGAAAAAGTCCGTTCAGCCAAAGGTGATACCATTAATGGTGAAGATGCCTTTAAGCTTTATGATACTTACGGTTTTCCTTTTGATCTGACTCGTCTTATGGCCTCTGATGTAGGTTTTCATGTGGACGGTGAAGGTTTTGAACATTGCATGCAGTTACAGAAGACCAGAGCAAGAAGCGATCGCAGAGAAAAACAGCAGGTTCAGGATGACGGAACAACGTGGCTCTGGTTTAGTGATGTGCATCGTACTCTCTTTGCAGGTTACGATCAACTTGAGATGCCGGTCATGATTACTGGTGTTAAGCATGCCAGAGGTAAACTGCTTTTAGTGCTTGATCAGACTCCGTTTTATCCTGAAAGTGGTGGTCAGGTGGGAGACAAAGGCTGGATTGAGAGTGGTAGTTATCGTTTTCAGGTTTCAGATACCATCAAGGATGGCGATGCCATTGTCCACATCATTGGCTCGGCTTATGACAAGATTCTCGATACTGATATAAATCCTGATGATCTTTCAATAGATAGAGATCAGCTATCAGCTGAAGCGTCCGTAGACAGGTGTGTGCGTTTCGATACTGAAAGAAATCATACGGCAACTCATTTACTCCATGGCGCCCTGCGCAGAATATTAGGAAGCCATGTCCAGCAGAAAGGATCGTTTGTCAATGCCGAAAGGCTTCGTTTTGATTTCAGTCATTTTGCTAAACTATCAGATGAGGAGATAGGTGCAGTTGAAGCAGAGGTAAACGACCATATCAGACAGTCCGAACAGGTTCTCAAACATGCTGATATTCCTTATGATGACGCAATTGCAAAGGGTGCCCTTGCTTTTTTTGGCGACAAGTACTCTGAACTTGTAAGGGTTGTTGAAGTCCCCGGTATTTCGGTTGAGCTGTGCGGTGGTACTCATGTTGATAATATTGGCCGGATTGGACTTATTAAGATCATCAGTGAATCCTCTGTGGCATCAGGTGTCAGACGTATTGAGGCTGTTACCGGAAAAGCAGCTGAAGCACTTTTGAGGAAGGAATACCATGAACTGCAGCAGGTTAGACATCTCCTTAAAGTCAAAGGAGATGAACCGGTAAGAGGAAAAATTGTCGAGTTGATGGAGATCAGAAAAGAACTTGAGAAAGAGCTGTATGATTTCAAAACAAAAAAACTTCTTGATAATGTGGGCCATTATTTAGAGGAGGCGGAGGAAATAAATAAGATCAGTTTAGTTGTTCGCAAGATTGATGAGGTTAATCCAGAAGAACTTCGATTGATTGGTCAAGCGTTGAGAGAGACTCTTCAGGAACAAGAAAAATCAGGTGTCGGGTTACTTAGTGCTGTATTTTCAGGGAAGCCATATCTTGTCTGTTATGCGAATAATTCACCTGCTATGATGTCTACCGCATGTAGTTTTGATGCCAGTCTGCTCATTAATGAACCTGCTAAGATCATAAAGGGTGGAGGTGGTGGAAAACCTGAATTTGCCACTGCCGGAGGAAAGGATCCAGCCGGAGTTGATCTTGCGCTTTCTGCCTTTGCCAGATCGGTTAAGGCTCAAATTCAATCAAGCGAGAAATAAAATTTTACTAATGGGGAACATCTATTGCTGATCAGTTATGCTGGTTCTTGACTGCTTTTTCGGGCGATGCTCAAAACCTTCATGCGAGAGCTGTGCTTTTGGGCTTGTCCGTTCACTGCGGCTCGCGCTCAAGTCGCGTGCGATGCAGAAAAAAGAAGAGTCCTCTGTTGGAGCTGTTGGCTCGTGGGATAAACCAGAGACTCCAGCGCTGCACCATAGTGCGACACTACACAAACAGGATGCGACGAAAAAACGGAAGCGCTTGCTCGCTCCAAGGGAGGAGATTGCGTGGTATCCGACGATCAAGCCGGAGCTTTGCAACGGCTGTGGCGACTGCAAGGTTCTCTGCAAACCGGGTGTTTTTGAGTTGGGCGAGCCAGATCCCACAGGTATCCATCGTCCGAAACTGATTGTTGCGTATCCTTATAAGTGCCTTGTGCTCTGCACCCGTTGCGTGCCTATCTGTACCTCTGGAGCCATTGTCCTTCCTCCAAAAGAGGAGTTCGAGCACTTTGTGGAGTATCTGGACTGATTGAATTGCTGCCGGAGAGGGGCTGAATAAGTAAACAACAAAATGGAGAGATCATGAGCGGTTCAGTCACACCAGCAAAGAAAAAACGAAGGCTTCTTCTGCCCCGTGAAGAGATCGCCTGGTTTCCTGAACTTGATTCTTCACTCTGCAATGGCTGCGGAGACTGTGAGGAATTCTGCAAACCGGGAGTTTTTGCCCTCGCTGAGCCTGAAGGAGTCAAACGTGCAAAAATGATCGTTGCCAACCCCTATAACTGTATTGTGCAGTGCACCCGCTGCGAACCAGTCTGTCCATCAGGCGCAATCAGTCTGCTACGCCCGGAAGATTTTGAGCATTTTGTAGAGTATGTTGACTAACTGAGAGGTCGTCGCGGTCTCTGAACCCCATAAGGTAAAGAATAGCATCCAGTCCAAGTGTGGATATGGCTTGCTTTGCGCTCTCCCTGACAATTGGTTTAGCTCTGAAGGCTATGCCCAGTCCTGCCTTTCCAAGCATTGGAAGGTCATTGGCACCATCACCGACAGCAATGGTTTGTTCCAGTCGAATATTTTCTTTTTTTGCAATAAGCTCCAGCAGTTCAGCTTTTCTTTTTCCATCGACTACATGACCAAGGACATTACCTGTTAACCGGCCCTCTTCGATTTCAAGTGTGTTGGCATAGACGTAATCGATATTGAGCTTTTTCTGCAGATAGTGACCGAAATAGGTGAACCCGCCTGAGATGACAGCAGTTTTAAAACCAAGGTTGTGCAGGTTATGGAAAAGCGTTTCAGCCCCTTCAGTAAGTTGCAATCTGT
>JAPLFE010000030.1 GCA_026390855.1 Chlorobiales bacterium
GACGCAGCTCTTCTACTGTTCGAGCATTTGCCAATGTTTCCTTTGCCTTATCTAAAACGTCCTTACCACTGGCTGGTCGTGCCATATACCCACCTCCTTTTAGGGCGTATTATAGCACTTTTGTATTAGAAATGGAATAACTCATTGATAACGATATACAAGTGCGACATACGATGAAAAAATCATTCAGTTGGAGGGCATTCACAAGCTTTAGTCTGTTCTTATCTTTTATTATGCTGCTCCTCTCCGGAGTCATCCTCTATATTTATCCAGGGGGAAGAGGCTCGGGATTCATGTGGGATTTTGGCGGTCTTTCACAACAAGCCTGGCAGCACCAGCACATTATATTCGGATTTGTTTTTGCTCTCTTCTCACTTTATCATCTTTTTTTCATTAACTGGAAAGCTTTTTTTTCATACCTGCATAAAAAAGCAACTGAAAGCCGACAGAGTTCTGTAGAACTCCTGACCACAATAATTTTAACCTCATTTATCGCAATAGGGACCTCTACCGGCATCCAGCCATTTTCAGGTATCCTGAATATTGGCAAGTCGACTTCCAACTCCGGGGAACAAAGAGATAAAGAAGCACCATCTCCTCTTGCTCAATCAACAACCTCCCATAACTATGATATCGAAGACGATCATCACGGAAGACATGAATCGCAGCTTATTGCGCTCGAGCAGGATGAAAATGAAGAAAGTGCCAGTACAGCACTCAATTCCACAACAGACAATAACAACATTCAAATGAGAAGTAGCCAGGCACCTGATGATGCATTACATCGCCGAACAAAGGCAAGCTGCGCTTCATGCCACTAAGTATAACCTCCCTGGCAGGGGGCTTTGTGCATGCAGTAAGGCCACAGGAAACTCTACGTCACAACATTCATAACGCGTTGTTCCCCAATCGTTTGTACCATGCTCTGTCGATCTTTTGCGATCCAGAGAGCATGGCCCATTGGTAAACACGACTATAAAAAACAGGCGTCTTCAGTTTTCCAACCAGAGAGTTCATCACTGCCGTAATAGCAGCATCATCGGGATTATTCTTTTCAGAAGTCTCTATAAATGCACCAGACCGCTGCCCATACTCACAATCAGGAACCGGCACAACAAGAGCATTCTGGACACCATCAATCATCATCAACGCTTTTTCAATCTCCTCAGGGTGAATATTTTCACCACCTGAAATAAACATATTATCCTTGCGCCCAAGTATTGTAACCGCTCCATCCCCGGTCACACTACCGACATCATTGGTATGAAACCACCCATCATCATCCGTTTTCCGCTGAATGCACCCCTGTTGCAGATACCCCATAAACAGGCAAGGCCCTTTCACCAGAAGTTCTCCATCCTCTGCACCCATAATTTCCCTGTACGGCAGAATCTTTCCACTATCTTGCTTCAAGCTGCTTATAGGTCCAGGAGAAGAAGCAATCTGTGTACTCATTTCTGTTGACCCATAACTCAGATAAAGAGGGATATTATTCCTTATCGCATCATCAATAAGGGATTTTGGAGCAGGGCTTCCACCAAGCAGAACGGCCTTCAATCGGCGCAGCAGTCCAGCGCTCTTTGTGTCATTAAGCAGCCTGTAAAGTTGTGTAGGCACCACAGAGAGATGCGTAACCGGAAACATCTGCATTGAGAAATCGATACTGTCATCCGGCCGTCCCACCGCCAAAGCTCCTCCAGCGGCAAGCGATCTATAAAGCATCGCATACCCGCCAATATGGTAAAGCGGCAAGGAAAGCAGCCAGCAATCCCCAAGTCCAAAAGGGATATTCTCATTGGACCCCAGCGCACTGTACCAGTGATTTCCCAAACTGTGAACAGCAGCTTTCGCCACACCAGTGCTTGCCGACGTGTGGATAATGCTTACAGCCCGTTCCAATGTATCAGCAATCTCAAAAGTCTCATTAGCAGCACACGAAGCAGCATTTTCAAGCATTGCAGTAACCGTTTCCGTTCTGATACCTCGAGGTAACTGGAGTTTCAGGGTATTACACAGCAACAATTGCGGACAAAGATTCTCAAGAGTCTTTTTAATCAGTTTTTCCGGGAACCGGTTGTTGAGCGGCGCAGCAATCATCCCCGCTTTCAGTACACCCCCCAGAAGCATTACCAGTTCCGGTGTGTTTGGCGAAAGAAAAGCAATAATATCTCCAGAGCGCAGACCCATTTTATAGAGCAGGTTTGCTATTTGCACAGCAAGCTTATTGAACTCTTCAAATGAAAGGGTTTTCTCTGGCATTCTCAGAGCTGGAGAGTTGCCAAAAAGCAGTGCAGCTCTTTCAGAGAGATCCATATTACAGTGATAAGAGTTTTCTAACGGGAGCGGGTGATAAAACGGTAGATATAGCAATAGGTTCAGAACTTCGCGCAGGCAAAACCAAAACCTGCGCGAATCACTGAGTGGTTGTCTGACTTATTTTCCTTGATGGACCTCACTGAAGGTTTTCAGACCAAGGCCATACAGATGGATAAACCCAGCCGCCGCCGTATGATTGAAAGTATCAGCTTCAGTATAAGTAGCCAGCTCCTCATTATAGAGAGAATAAGGTGAATTTCTTCCAAGAAGAGAGACTCCACCCTTATAAAGTTTCAACCGCACAAGACCAGTTACTGGATTCTGTGTTTCATTGACAAACGCGTCAAGCGCCGTTCTCATTGGTGAAAACCAGGTGCCGTTATAAATAATGTTGGCATAATCCTGACTGATATTCTTCTTATACTGGAACACTGATTTTTCAAGGGTAAGCCTCTCAAGTTCACGATGAGCAAAATGAAGAATTGTTGCCGCCGGAGCCTCATAAATCTCACGTGACTTAATACCGACAACACGGTTCTCAATCATATCAAGCCGTCCTATGCCATTAGCGGCACCAATTTCATTCAAACGGATAATAAGGTCAAGACCGCTTAATTTTTTTCCGTCAAGTGAAACAGGAACCCCCTTTTCAAACTCAATCTCAACAACCGCAGGAGTATTGGGTGCATTCTCAGGAGAAGTAGTTATCTGATAAGCATCCTCAGGTGGAGCAACCATCGGATCCTCAAGCACACCACACTCAATACTGATTCCCCATATATTCTCATCAATAGAGTAAGGGCTTTTTTTCGTAGCAGATACCGGAATATTATGCTCAAGAGCATAAGCAATTTCAGCTTCTCTTGAAGTAAATTCCCACTCACGCAAAGGAGCAAGCACCTTGAGATGTGGAGCCAGCGAAGCAAAAGTAACTTCAAACCGTACCTGATCATTACCTTTACCTGTGCAACCATGTGCAAGCATAGTACACCCCTCAGCAAGTGCTGTATCAACAAGAGCCTTAGCAAGCAACGGACGCCCAAGCGCAGTCGCAAGAGGGTACACATCCTCATAGAGAGCACCCGCTTTTAGTGCCTTCCATATATACTCTTCCACAAACTCTTTGCGCAAGTCAACAAACTGGAATTTTGATGCACCAGTCGCCAATGCTTTCGACTCGAGATTTTCAATTTCTTTCTGCTGTCCAAGATTACCAGTAACAGCAACAATTTCAGCACCATACTTGTCTTTCAGCCACTTGATCATAATGGAAGTATCAAGTCCACCAGAATAGGCTATTGCAATTTTTTCCTTACTCATGCGATTTCAATGAATTATCAGTTTTTGGAAAGATTTTTATGAATATATGATATCAAGGCTGAAATATTTGCTACAGAATTTGGAATGACAAGCACAGTATCATCACCAGCAATAGTCCCGAGAATAAACGGACTCCTCAGCTGATCAAGATACGAACCAACACCATGAGCCCTGCCTGGAAGAGTTCTTATAATCACCGTGGTTTCATTCGAATTAACAGCAAGCACCTCAACACCGACAAGCCCCTTGATAATCCTGCCAGCATTATCATCAGGAAACAGAAGTCTATAATTTCCTCCCGTTTTTGAACGAATAAGCCCAAGTTCTGCGCAATCCCGCGAAAGAGTTGCCTGAGCAACTTTCATTCCCGAATCATGGAGAAGTTGCAGAAGGTCATGTTGATTTCCAACATTATTCTGCTGAAGAATCTCTCTGATTTTCAACTGTCTTGCGTGCTTGTTCATGCTTACTCCATCGTTCAGGACTTAGTTTTTTTAGAGGCATTCAGCAACCGGTGAGTCAGGTGAAATTTTCTGTACACATCATGGTTAAGAAGCTTCACCAAAAGAGCCTTCTGAACATGAAGCCTATTTTCAGCCTCATCAAGAATAACAGATTGAGGCCCGTCCATCACCTCCGCGCTTATCTCCTGACCACGATGAGCAGGCATACAGTGCATCACAACTGCAGTTGGTTTTGCCTCGCGAAGCATGGCGCTGTTGATCTGAAAAGGCGAGAATATCCTGATGCGTTCTTCTTTCTCCTCTTCCTGACCCATACTCGTCCACACATCGGTATAGAGCACATCAGCTTTGGCTGCAGCCTCCATTGGGTCATGCAGAATCTCAATTTTGCTTATGCCTTTTTTCCTCGCACATTCAAGCAGTCCCTGATCCGGAGTATATCCTTCCGGGCAGGCAAGAACAAAATGAAAGGGGAGCAGTCCCGCCAGTTCAATCCATGAATTGGCTACATTATTACCATCCCCAACAAAAACAACTTTGATATGCTCATTCCACAACGACCGTTCGTAGAGGGTAAACACATCAGCAAGTACCTGGCAAGGGTGCGACAGATCAGTAAGAGCATTAACAACAGGAATTGTCGAATGTTGAGCGATTCCCTCAATAATCGCATGCTCATGCAGACGAGCTACAATGGCATCATTATACCGCGACAACAGCATGGCAACATCCTCAACTGATTCACGCGACCCAAGACCAATTGACTGGCCATCAAGCGTTATAGCATATCCTCCCAGCTCATGAATGCCAAGCTCAAACGAAACCCTTGTTCTCAGCGATGGCTTGCTGAAAATCATGGCTACCGTTTTATCCTTCAACGGTAGAAAGTTGGATTCGGCGGATTTTTCTTTTCTCTTGTTCTTGATGAAAAGCGAATAATCAAACAACTCAATAATTTTACCGGCATCCAAGTGAGAAAACCCGAGAAAATCGCGTTTTTCCGAAGTCAGCTTTATTTGAACGTCTTCCATACCGTGTACCTGTTTTAGGATTGATTTCTTAGTCCTGCTCTGCAATAAACTGGGTACCGACCCCTTCGTGAGTAAATATTTCAAGCAGGAGCGAATGAGTCGATTTACCGTCTATCAAATGAATTTTCCCCACACCACCGTCAAGCGTGTGAAAAGCAGATAAAACTTTCGGGATCATTCCACCGGAAATAATACCCTGTTCTATAAAATCAGCGGCTTCAGCTTTACAAATGGTTTTCAGAATTCTTTCCCCAACATGAATACCTTCAACATCGCTGACGTAAATCAGCTTTTCAGCTTTCAAAGCAATAGCAATACTACTTGCCGCATCATCAGCATTGATATTATAGATATTACCTTTATCATCAAACCCGATCGGGGCTATGACAGGTATCAAACCCGCATTGCACAACAGGTCGATATAAGCAGTATTGATATGCTCCACCTCACCTACAAGTCCCAAAGTTTCAGCATGTTGGTGGGGAACAGCCTTAATGGTATCAGCATCCAGACCAGTTACTCCCACAGCCTTCCCTCCATGTTCGCTGATCAACTGCACAATATCCTGGTTTACCTTACCGGCAAGGGTCATCTGAATAACTGAAATCATTTCCTGGTCAGTAACCCTCCTGCCTTGAACAAATCGCGAATTCAAACCAAGTTTCTCAGCTGTTCTCGTTATAGCATCCCCTCCGCCATGTACAAGAACAACATTAATACCCACCTTGCGCAACAGCGTCACATTTTGGGCAAAACTGTTTTTGAGGCAAGCCTCCTTCATAGCCGAGCCGCCATATTTAATAACAAAGGTTTTCCCTTCGAATTTTCGGATATAGGGCAACGCCTCAATCAATACTTGTCCAATAGCGGCCTGAGGAGCCTTCCTTGCAGCTTTAACTTCACAACACTCTAAATGTTCCATTCCACGAAATATTCTCTTGAAGGTTAAATGATTTTTCAGCTTCTGTAGCTTCCATTGATATCAACATACTCCTTACTTAAATCGCAGGTCCAAACCCTCGCACGGCCAGAGCCATTGCTAAGTCGAAGCGTTATGGAATAGGAACTTTTGGCCATGATCTCAGCTGCAGCATCTTCAGAAAAGTCAGCAATGAACCCCGGCTTAAGGATACTAAGGTCATCAAAATAAAGTTCAACCTCATCCTGATTGAAGATGGCTCCAGAACGTCCTGCTGCAGCAACAATTCTTCCCCAATTGGCATCTTCTCCATGAAGAGCGGTTTTCACAAGACTCGATTGAGCTATGGTTCTCGCCGCAAGCTCAGCATCCCTGTTATCAGCAGCTCCTTCAACGATAACCTCTACAAGTTTTGTTGCACCTTCACCGTCAATCACAATCAGCTTTGCCAGAAAAGTCATCAGGGCTTCCAGAGCGTCACAAAAAAGAGTATAATCCCGGCTGTCCGCCAAAATTTCCGCACCTTTACCACTGGCAAGAATTGCAGCCATATCGTTAGTGCTTGTATCTCCATCGACAGTAATCGCGTTAAAGCTGTTACTGTTTGCAATCCTGAGCGCCTCCTGAAGGAGCGAGGGAGTAAGAGCAGCATCAGTAGCCATAAAAGCAAGCATAGTCGCCATGTTAGGGCAAATCATGCCCGACCCTTTAGCCATGCCGCTCAAGCGGACACTTCCACCCGAAAGCCGAAGCTCCAGAGTGAAAAATTTGGGAAAAGTATCGGTAGTCATAATGGCACCAGCAGCATCAATACCCGAGTTACTCTGCAGGCTGGACGGCAGGGCTGCAATTCCACCAAGAACGTTTTCCATAGGCAGAAGTTGACCGATAACCCCGGTTGAAGCTACAAGCACCTCTTCAGGTTTTATGGTAAGAGCACAAGCTGCAGCCTCTGCCATTGCTCGAGCATCATCCATGCCTTTTGCACCGGTTGCAGCATTTGCATTGCCGCTGTTGCAGACGATAGCCCGAATCGAAGAAGAAGAAATCTGCAAATGTTCGCGCGACAGCATTACAGGCGCAGCACAGCAAAGATTAGTGGTGAAAACTGCGGCAGCGCTTGAGGCCTCATCTGCTGAAATCAGCATAAGGTCATTTCTGTTGCTGTATTTAATACCTGCAGCAACAGCGCCCGACGAAAAACCTTCCGGCCAGAATTCATGAGAACCATCCGCTTCAGCCTTCATAGGAATGACCGATTCCGGCCACAACGTCAAGCTGGAAAGCTCATGAATGACTTTAAGCCCTTTCTTAAGTTTCTCCAATGTAGTGTCAAACGTTAAATATTATGAAAATAATCACAACAGTCCTGTTGTTTCATCGATACCAAGCATGATGTTCATATTCTGTACCGCTTGACCGGCTGCACCCTTTAAAAGGTTATCGATTGCCGTTACAATTACCAGTGACCCACTTGCAGTAGCATGAGCAATATGGATATCGCAAAAATTCGTACGGTACACATGCTTAACCTCTGTCATCGTGTCGCGTACCCTCACAAAAGGCGCATCCTTGTAAAAATCCTTGTAGAATCGAGTTATCTCCTCTGCATCCGCAGGGCTATCCAGCTGTACATTAAGAATACTGTAAATACCCCTCACCAGCGCACCGATCATCGGTGTAAAGGTAAACTCAAAGGACGGGTTGGTCGCAGAAGTACCAAGAGCTTGCATAATTTCAGGAGTATGCTGATGCACACCAACCTTATAAGCTCTGATGTTCTCACTCATCTCTGAAAACGACAACTCTGTTTTGCTGCTCCGCCCGGCTCCTGAAATTCCTGATGTAGAAGTGCAATTGACAAAACGAACCTTCGATACATTGTCTTCTGCACAAAAAAGTGGAGCCAATCCAAGGATAATACTGGTTGCAAAACAGCCTGGATTACTCACAGCCTTACCCTTTAGAATCTCTTCACGGAAAAGTTCAGGCATACCGTAGGTCATCACGGACCCGGGCGACTTAGTCTGTTTATAGAAATCCTCATGTTCACTCACACTCCTCAGTCTGAAATCACCCGAAAGGTCAATGACTGTTTTTCCAGCCTCCAAAAGAGCAGGAACAAGTTGAAGCGCCTCACCGTGGGGGAGCGCAAGAAAATAAATATCGCTTTCTGCTTCTCCATGATAAGGGTTATAAACTTTGTCACAGGCAAGAGCGGGGTAGAGGTCATTGACGAATTTGCCTGCTTGTGAAAAAGCATAAAGCTCTTGCAACCTTATATTTGGATGATGAAGGAGCAACCTCGTCAGCTCAGCTCCGGAATACCCCGAAGCACCAATGACGGACACTGAATATTGTTTCAAACCATCTGCCACAGATACACTCATTTCAAAAATATGCTATGAAAAAAAGTTTCATTGAAAAACGGATATGACTGGCATTAGGTTATAGAAAAGCCAACCAGTCAAAAGATTAAAATCCTAGAGCTTCGTTTAAAGTTTTGCCCTATGAATAAATATTCAATAAAGAATCCTCGCAGCAGAGCTACGAGGTATTAATTCAAAGAAGATCGATTCATTCACGAAGCAAGCTTCGGGGAATTTACCCATAGAGATTAAAGTGAAAATATTAAGCTTTTTTTTTAGATTTTCAAGGATATGAACAATTTTTTTCACAACGTTGACATGCCTGTTGTTTTTTGTGGCAACACCCTTTTTCTCACTATTTTAGCGCTTCAGAAAGAGGATAGAGATTCAATCGAATTCGTGAAAATGAATTACTATGAATAATAAAGCATATCAGAAGAGAGCCGCGTTGGTAATCAATGCACTTTTGCTTCTTTCTCCCCTGTTGTTGTTACTGAACTGTTCGCAGCCAGCGACAGTCGAAACCGCTCGAAGTGGACAAATGACCCTTGCAGTTGATCGGCAGTTTATGGATATCGCCGGAACTCAGAGAGAGCTTTTCACTCGTTATTACCCCGACGCCCACATTACGATCACTCCTTCCAGCTCAGGCAAAACCCTCAAACATCTTCTCGAATCTACTGCCCGAGCGGCTTTGATCAGCGGTGAACCCGAAGCCGGTGAGGACTCGCTATTTTCAACATTACATCATCCTCTTCGCCGGGAACCAGTCGCCCGCGATGCTATTGTCTGTATAGTCAATCCTCTTAACCCTCTCAATACACTCTCAGTTCAAGAGCTTGGATCTCTTTTTTCCGAAAAAGAGCATAATGGTACAACCCCACTCATAACGGCAGATGATTATCGTCTGCAATCAGTGTTTGCTGCAAGCATAGGGATACATAAAAAAAATCTTCACGCCCAGGGTTGCATCAGCGAAAATGAACTTATCAAAAGGGTTTCTGTCGACACCAAAGCTGTAGGACTGCTTTTTCATTCGTCGCTTGCCGGAGCTCGGGGCGCCGGCAAGGTGCAGTCGAATGTCAAAATCATATCTCTTAAACAAAATTCCGATGGCGCCCAGTTTTTCCAACCCACCCAGCAAAACATTTTCGAAGGCCGCTATCCTCTTGTTACAACTGTTTACTATGTATATTATTCCGGCGATGCGCTTGCTGCAGGCTTCGGCTCGTGGCTAAGCAGTTCAGGCCAAAAAGTTTTTGAAAGAAGCTTTTTGGCTCCCTACAAAGGAGTCGAAAGGACTATTATTTTGAAATAAATTTTATGAGTATTGATCCGCAGCAGTCAATAAAAAAGATCTCACCTCTGCAGGCCATTGTATTTACCGGGACAATCAGCATTCTGATAGTTATTGCCGGTACGGTAGGGTTTCTTGTCATGCAGCACAATCTGCTCAAAAACGTTGAAAAAAAACAGGCTTGTTATCTGGAACTTCTTGATTTCAGGGGCAAGCTCATAGAATTCGACCTTACGCGAACCCTGCAACACTCTCTGCATGCTGACGGAAATGAACGGATAATAAGTAGTAAACAGTCCGTCGCCGTACTCCGCCTCATGTACGAAAAAATTCTTAATCAAATGCATGATGCCGGCCTGCAACCAGTGGCCCCCATGCATGCCGACCGACAGAACTGGGCAGCAGTGCTTTCAGGCGAAAACCTGGATCTCTTCAGATTTGGGCTCGACAATACCATCGATAAAGCAAAGCTCGAGTCAAAAGTAGCCACTGACGGACTTGTTGTTATCAACCAGTTTTTTCTTTTTTTTATTATCTCCGTACTTCTCACCTTAAGTATTACAGCCGGATGGCTGCTGCACAACAATTACCGGCAAACACTCTTGCCCTTGGCCCAGCTCTCCGGACAGTTGAAGCAGCTTAACAAAGACATCCCCGAAAGTATTCACGACACTGCTAAGGAAATCAAAAAAGAGTTGACCGAAACTGAATACTCAAGCGATATTACCCAGATTACCGAGTCAATCATGAGCTTTTGCGATGAAATCGAGGAGAAAAATAAAAAGCTTGATGAACTTCATATACGCGATGAAAAAACCAATCTCTATAACTATCGACATTTTAAGGAACATCTTATCATTGATATCGAACGGGCAAAGCGCCATGGCGACAAGGTTTCTCTTGCGATGATCGATATCGATTACTTTAAAAAGTACAATGATACTAACGGTCATATAGCTGGCGATCATGCACTTAAAAATATTGCTGATCTCATCGTCAGTCAATGCCGCATATCCGATGTCCCGGCAAGGTTCGGAGGCGACGAATTCGCTGTTTTGCTGCCCGAAACTGATTCTGTTACGGTGCGGGAAATAGCCGAACGTCTGCGTAAGGTCGTCAGCGCAGCGCAATTTCAAAATAAACATCAGCAACTGGCGAGTCGTCTTACGGTCAGTATCGGCATAGCGACTTTTCCAGGTGATGCACCTGACCGCGAGACGCTTATCAACAACGCCGACAGGGCGCTTTACATGGCCAAATCAGCAGGCCGTAACAACGTCGTCACCTTTGCCTCTATGAATACAAAGCAAAGCATCACAGGATGAAACCCGAGTTTTACATAGCCAGACGCTTTGCCTTTAAGCAACGTTCCGCATCAAAGCCGACATTTATCGTTATGGTAGCGGTTATTGGTATAGCAGTAGGGACCGCAGCCCTTATTTTGACGCTCTCTATTGTCAACGGATTCGCCGGTAGTGTCGAAAACAAGCTTATCAGCTTCAGTGCCCACATGCAGATCCGTCATCCACAGGACCAACTTTTTCAGGAACGCCGGTCAGATCTTGCAAAAGTGACCGACCATGCCAACGTAGCGAACGCAACCCCATTTCTCGAAAAAAGTTTTATTCTTCGCAGCCGCAATTCCGGCAAGGGCCAAGTTTATCGAAGCAAACCGGTTATAGTGAAAGGAATCAATACGCAGCAACAGCAAGCATTCCTTAATAAATTTCTCAAAGCAGGCAAAAGCAATCAACCTGAAGCAGCAGGGGAGTCGTCCGAAGGCATACCTCTCTACGCTGGACAAACTCTAGCCGAAAACCTGGGCCTCACAGTTGGTAAAAAGGTTATGCTTGTAGGGCTTGGAAGTAACTCATCCGATGCAAAACTTATTGCAGGGAATAAAAGCATTATAGATATGCTCTCCTCCCTTGATCTGGAAGTTGGAGTCATACGAGGCATTTATGATACAGGCCTTCAGGAGGGATTTGACGATTATGTTGTGCTCTCCGACCTGAAACAGCTGCAGCACCGATTTAACCCCATGATGATCAGCGGCTATGATGCCAACGTACAAAAACTCGCTGATCTCCCAAAAACAGCTAAAGAGGTCACCGCTTCTCTTGGATATCCATTTTATGGTTATACCGTCTTTGAGCGGTATGCAAATCTCTTTGAATGGCTGAAGCTTCAAAAAAATATCACACCACTGTTGATAGTAACTATCACAATTGTAGCAGTCTTCAATATCATCTCCACGCTTCTGGTGCTGATTATCGAAAAAACCCGAGAAATAGGCATGCTCAGCGCTCTTGGCCTCGAACCCGGTAAAATCAGTATGGTTTTTATGGCACAGGCCTTTCTCATCTCTCTATCCGGTATTGCCATGGGCAATATACTGGCTCTCTCGCTCTCACTTTTCGAATTGCGCTTTCACCTTATAACCCTTCCCGAAAAAAGCTACTTCATCAAATATGTTCCGCTTCTGATAGAACCTCTCGATTACGCCATAGTGTCAATTGCTGTCATAGCACTAACACTTCTTTTTGCATTCATTCCAGCACGAATAGCAGCATCCCTGAAACCCAGTACCGCCCTGAACACCTGATTCCTCCGCCATCATGCGACGGTATGGTAAAATATGGGCCGTATTTCAAAAATTAGAGCTCTTTATAGTATATTTCAAAAAATGGAATGGCTTCCCATAATCATAAAGCAAATAAACAGAGGAGTATTATGTTGAAAGAAGCTGCAGCTGTCGCTGGCGGGGCATTAATATTTTCACCTCTTGGTGTACCAATTCTGCTTCACGGGCTCTCTGGAATTGTGGTCGGTGGTGCAGGACTTTTTGCAGTTGATGCAGTTTTGAAACAGGTGGGTACGCTCATGCCAGCTCCATCTTCACAATCTGATCACGCAGAGGAAAATCAGTCCGAAGAGTAAAACTTTCAGCGAAAGAATTCCGAAATTATTGAGTGATACCTCTTTATTTGCAAGGGTATCATAGCTTGAGCTATTACAAAAAAAGCGACCACTCAAGTTATGAATGGCCGCTTTTTAATATCAGGCTGGTTTTACAGCTTCACACAAAAGATGACCGTACTTTCTTACTGTGCGTACATTTTCAAAGCCAATCGATTCAAGAATAGCCTGATAAGAACTCTGCTGCTTGAAGCCGAGCACCGAAAACGGCATTCCCGCACCAAGAATATAGTGGCTCAGGTAGTCGAAATTCGGATCTTCCGGATCATCAATAATCATATCCAGAATAAGGATTTTACCGCCAGCTGAAAGCGCATCATAGGCTTTTTTGCACAGCATATTAGTCCACTGCTCATTTGCCGAATACAGAATTCTGCAGAACATCACCGCATCCGCGGCAGGGTAAGCTTCTTTGTAAATATCAACAGCAGCACCCCTCAGGCGATCACCGACTCCTTTTTCAGCAGCATTTTCATTAACCAGATCAACAGCACCAGGAAGGTTAAGAATTGTGGAATCAAGCTGAGTGAATTTCTTGAGAAGGGCAGCTGAAATATCACCGATACCGCCCCCAACATCAACAAGGGTCTTGGCTGTAGTAAGGTTAGCCTCTTCAAGCAGCAACTTGATAGCAAAATGGGCATTGCTGCGGTGAATTTCCTCAAAGTACCAGTTATCTTCGCGAGTTACCGGTGGATAGGCCACTTCCCCCTTGAAATTCATGTTCCCTTTAACAGCATCGGCTATTTGCATATAAAAGTTATCTGCAAGGTTCGCCATGGCTTTGGCCACTGGAATCATATAGAGGTTAGGAGTCTCAGGGTTAGGCACAAACATGTTTTTTGCAAAAGGAGTCAAGCTCCATTTCCCTTCCTCTTTCGAAGTAATTCCAATTTGATGCAAAGCTTCAAGTAGCATTATGAGCCTTTGCGGAACTGCACCGACTTCAGTTGCCAGTGTTTCGTTGTCTTTTGCCTCATGAGCAAGATGTGCAAAAAGATCGAGTTCAAGAGCAGCCTTGAAACAGCCAAACTCCACAAGCCCTTTGAAAACAATCTCATTGGCCCTGTGGTTTTGATTCAATAACTCATGGTCATTCATGATGCAGGTGAGGCTAAAAAGTTAAATAAAATAGCATTGTATGAAACGAAGTAAATTCTGTCATTAAAAGCCGGCCGATTCAGGATTATTTAATGTTGTTGTCCTTCTCGAAGGTATCAAGTTGTTCCCGAAGGTTTGTTCTGAACGCCATACTTGTCACAAGGTTAAGCAATTTGTAGGGATTGCGTCTTACACGGTTAAAAATATTTTTCCAGGAATATACCTTGTAATAGCTGGTCATGAATTTATGCTGGAATT
>JAPLFE010000103.1 GCA_026390855.1 Chlorobiales bacterium
GGCTTTACCGGGCCGGTTTATACACAGCAGGCAACTGTTGATCTTTGCAAGGTACTGTTGCTTGATTCGGCATCTCTTGCTGAGCGTGATGCTGAGTATCACAGGAAACATCCTGAAACGCGTGCTGATAAACATGCTGAGCCACTTTATACTCGTGAGGATACGCTAAGGGCGCTTAATACCATGATAGGTCTACCTTATGATGAAAAACAGAACATTCTTCCGGGGATAACCATTCGTTTTCGTGATGCCGGACATATTCTTGGATCTGCTTTGGTTGAGGTTTGGCTGAAAGAAGGTGCTTTAGCAAAGAAACTGGTTTTCAGTGGTGATGTTGGACAGTATGGCAGTCCACTCATGAAGGATCCCGAAACTATTGAGGAGGCTGATGTAGTGATTCTTGAAAGTACATACGGCGATCGACTTCACAAGGAACTTAAGCTGACTCTGGCAGAAATAGGGGAGGTTATCCGTTCGGCCAGTACTGAGAACGGGAATATACTTATTCCGGCTTTTGCAATTGGCAGAAGCCAAGAGCTGCTTTATCTTTTTGGGCAGTATTATGAAGAATGGGGGCTTGATCAGTGGCAGGTTTTTCTTGATAGTCCTATGGCCATAGAAGCAAGTGGTATTTATTGGAAATATCCGGAATTGCTGGATGAAGAGACGGCGCGCTTTCGTAATGACAAAAGCATTATGCCTCATTTGAAAAACCTTCATTTTACTCCAAAGCCGGAACAGTCGAAGGCTATAAATGCTATAAAAAGCGGGGCGATTATCATTGCCGGAAGCGGCATGTGCAATGGGGGAAGAATTTTACACCATCTTACACACAATATTCAGCGGTCAGAATGTTCTTTGATTATGACTGGTTTTCAGGTGGAAGGGACTCTTGGTCGTTCTCTTGTTAATGGGGATAAAGAGGTTGTTATTCATGGAAAGAATTATCAGGTGAATGCAACTCTCCATACTATCGGTGGATTATCGGCTCATGGCGATCGTGATGATCTGTTACGCTGGGTGGGTGGCTTTGAAAATAATCCCGAAATATTTGTTGTTCATGGGGATGAGCCGGTTAAAAAAGTTTTCCGGGATGCGATTGAGGAACGTCTGCATTTCAAAGCTACGATTCCTAAGTCGGGTAATATTATTATGTTTGGGTCATGATTTTGTTCTTCAACTCTATTGAATTCGAGTGATTGTTACTCTTTTGCAAAACCCCTGTAATAGGGTTGTGTGGGTTGGATTAATTTCTATTTTAACATTGCGTTACAGTTGATAGTTATCGGGGGGGCAACGGGGTTGCATATATGATGATGACGATCGTTTTTTTATGTTATTAACAAGGATACTATGTCAGTTACTTCATTCAGGGAGCTTGTCCCTATTCTTCAGACAGCTATAGGCCCTATGATTCTTATCTCCGGTCTTGGTCTTCTTCTTCTTACTATGACCAACAGGCTTGGTCGTATTATTGACCGCTCAAGATCACTGCTTGATAATCTTGAGTCAAATCCCGAGTCATATGTTCTCCGAATAAACAGAGAAGTGGCCATTCTCTGGAAGCGGGCACGTTATATCCGGGTTGCAATTTTACTGGCTTGTATGACATGCTTTGGAGCGTCATTGCTGATTATCATGCTCTTTCTCAGCGCTCTGGTTAATATTGATCTTCCAATGGTTTTATCGGCGGTCTTTATTGCAAGTATGCTTTGTCTGAGTAGTTCTCTGCTTTTTTTCTTTTTAGATGTGAATATGAACCTTTCTGCATTTAGAATTGAGATGGAGAGTCATGATAAAAAAAGGCTTATTCTTGAGACAAAAGGATACTGAACTCATTACTGGGTGAATGTGGCAGGTGACGTCCTAGCAGAGTATAGAATGAAATATCTAAAAAGAACTCATCCTCTGGGATGAAACGTTTTATGTACTTCTTTGATGAAAGAGCGGTCGATATGAGTGTAAATCTGGGTGGTGACAATAGAACTGTGGCCTAACATTTCCTGGACAGCACGAAGATCGGCCCCGCCTTCGAGAAGATGGGTGGCGAAAGTATGGCGAAATGTATGCGGGGTGATATTTTTTTCTATCCCGGCAATTACTGCATATTTGCGCACTATTAAGAATAGTGCCATCCGTGAAAGTTTTAGTCCATGTGCATTGAGAAATAAAAAGTCATCTGATTTGTCCTTTACGAGAGTAAAACGTAGCTCCGTTTTGTATTTTTCTATCCATTCAATTGCGGAATTGCCAATGGGCACAAGCCTTTCTTTTGAGCCCTTTCCGAAGATTTTTATAAAACTGGCTCCAAAGTAAAGATTTTGTTGCTGAAGGTTGACAAGCTCGCTGACTCTGATGCCTGTTGCATAAAGAATTTCAAGCATTGCCTTGTCCCGCAAAAAATATTTGCTTTGCGGAGATTGAGCCAATGGGATATCAAGCAGCCTTATAGTTTCATCAACTGTCAAAACGGTAGGAAGGTATCGGGCCTGTTTTGGTAGATGGAGGTTTTCAGCTGGATTTATATTGAGCGCGCGTTCTGTTACCAGAAATTTATGAAAGGATCGGATAGCGGAAATATTTCTTGCTATTGAACTTGCTTCGAGGCCTATGGAGTATAGCTCTTTAATGAAATCATTAATTTGAATGGGAGTGATAGTTCTAATCGGTCTAGAGCTGTTTTGCATGAAAAGCAGGTAGCGCTTGAGATCATTGTTGTAAGACTCTCTTGTGTTTTCTGAAAAGTTCCGTTCAACGACCATATAGTTAAGGAAGCTTTCGAGCATGCTCCTGTATTGTTCATGTAGCTTGTTCATTTGGTTAAATTCTGATTTTCCGCAGTCGCTGGCAGAATCCACCGTCAAAACCTGGATACTCCCCAGGTAGGGTGCATATGGCGCCATCTGAGTTTTTATTATGCAGGAATTGTTCAGATACTCTCTTGCGATCGTGATCAATAATAAAATCAGGATGTCTTTGAAGAAATAATTCGATTTGAATAGTATTTTCTTCAGGTTCAATGGAGCAGGTTGCATAGACAAGAATCCCATTTTCATTAAGCAGTTCGGCAGCGTGATCAAGCAACTCTGCCTGCAGCGTCAGAAGTTCCTGTAGCATGTTTGGGCTAAGTTTCCATCGCAGTTCAGCGCGCCGGCCAAGGACTCCTGTTCCCGTACAAGGAGCATCAAGCAGGATGGCGTTAGGGTGAATATCGGGTTCAAAGCTCCGTGCATCTGCCGCGACAGTGTTGATGATAGTAATTCCAAGAGCTTGGGCATGGGCTTCTGTTTTCAGAAGTTTTTGCTCATAGAGGTCAACTGCGATAATTTGTCCGCTATTATGCATCAGTTCAGCCATAAAGGTTGCTTTACCACCAGGAGCAGCGCAGAGGTCAACGACCGTAATGCCAGGAGCTGGATTCAGTAAAAGACAAGCTAAACCTTGTGTTGGGTTTTGGACGGTAAGCCATCCATTATTCACAGCGGGTTCGAAGCTGTTGAAATCTTTTGAAAGGAAAAAGTTTTCAATCCCACACTTTTCATGTATCGCCGTAGTCATCACCGGTTCAGTAAAAAGTTGCTTTGCTGACGTTTTTAGACGGTTGATCCTGTATCCTAAAAGGGGAAACTGGTTGTTATAAGAAAGGATGGACTCGGTTTTTTCTATGCCGTAGGTATGTATCCAGCGTTCCACAAGCCACTCGGGATGCGAGTATTTTAGAGCCAGCTGTTTTGCTGGTTTTTTGTCTTTAAGCCATTCGTTAAGGGTTACGCTTTCGGGGGTGATTTTTCTTAGGACGCCATTGACCAGTTTTGACATCCGGTCACCTTTGTATTTTCTTGCCAGCTTTACGCATTCGTTGACAGCTGCCCAGTCAGGTATTTTGTCGAGGAAGAGAATCTGATAGACACCAAGGCGGAGAATGTTTTTTATGACAGACGCAGCTTTTTCAAACTTGTGGTGATAAAATCGGCTGATGATGAAATCAAGTTGAAGCTTGTATCGCAGCACTCCGTTAACCAGTCCGGTCGAAAGTGCCTTGTCAACGCGGTTAAGTGCAGAGTGCTGCAGCATTCTGTGTAAAACCTGATCGGATTTTTTTTTTTCAGTTTCTATGGCCTGCAGGACATTTAAAGCAAGTTCACGAGCTGTGATCATAAGTAATAATAAAAATCAGTTAAGTGCGTCGGTGTCTTCAGGCTGTTTGTAAAATACTATTCCCTGTTGTAGATTAATCAAACTAAATGTTCTTTTTAAGATTTCAAGCTATCATCCAGAAAGGTGGAGGGACTGGCCCAGAGAAGCCTTGGCAACCGTCATTACACGATGAACGGTGCCAATTCCATCCCGGAATAAATGCCGGGAATGATGATGGTATGCATGCATTTCCTCATGTTCATACCTCTCTTCAGATATTTTCCGCAAAACTCTTTTTTTGAAGGGTTCTTTTCCTTCAGAGGGCGATAGTGGCATTTTCCAATCAGTTACTCAATGAGCGATATAAGACAGCAATTCAGGTTTGAAACTCTTCAGGTTCATGCTGGCCAGCGTCCTGATCCGGTTACAAGGTCTCGGGCCGTTCCTATTTATCAGACAACCTCCTATGTTTTTGATAGCGCAAAGCATGGAGCTGATCTTTTTGCCTTGAAAGAGTTTGGTAATATATATACAAGGCTCACGAACCCTACAACGGATGTACTTGAACAGCGGGTTGCCGCGCTTGAAGGGGGTAAAGCTGCTCTTGCAGTTGCAAGTGGTCATTCGGCCCAGTTTATTGCTATAACCACTCTCTGTCAGGCGGGGGATAATATTGTTTCTTCAAGTTATCTCTATGGGGGCACGTATAACCAGTTTAAAGTAACTTTTCATCGCCTTGGTATCGGTGTAAAGTTTGTTGATGGATGCAACCCCGAAGGGTTTCGGAATGCCATCGACGAAAACACAAAAGCAATTTATCTGGAATCTATCGGCAACCCTGCCTTTCATGTGCCTGATTTTGATGCGATTGTCGCAATTGCTGCTGAAAACGGAATTCCCCTTATAGTTGACAATACCTTTGGCTGCTCCGGGTATCTCTGCCGGCCTCTTGAGCATGGAGCTTCTCTTGTTGTTGAGTCGGCCACCAAATGGATTGGAGGACATGGCACATCAATGGGTGGTATTATTGTTGATGCAGGCACTTTCAATTGGGGGAATGGTAAGTTTCCGTTGCTGAGTGAGCCTTCTGAAGGGTACCATGGGATGAAATTTCATGATACGTTCGGCGATCTGGCATTCATTATTAAAGCACGGGTTGAAGGATTGCGTGATATCGGTCCGGCCATCAGCCCTTTCAACTCTTTCATGCTGCTTCAGGGGCTTGAAACACTGTCCCTAAGGGTGCAGCGGCATGCCGATAATACCATGGAGCTTGCCCGATGGCTTCAGGTACATCCTGCTGTTCAATGGGTTAATTATCCAGGTCTTGAGAGTCATCCCACCCATGAACTGGCTGTTAAATATCTTAAGAACGGTTTTGGCTGTGTATTGACGTTTGGTATAAAGGGTGGATATGAAAAAGCTGTAGGGTTTATCGACAACGTCCAGCTTGCCAGTCATCTTGCTAACGTAGGGGATGCCAAAACGCTGGTAATTCATCCTGCGTCTACAACGCACTCTCAGCTTTCCCTGGCCGAACAGGAGTCAGCCGGGGTGACTGCTGATATGGTAAGGGTTTCACCAGGTATAGAACATATTGATGATATAAAGGCGGATTTTGAACAAGCCTTTGCAAAACTGATTTGACGCGCATGAGAGCATATACAGAAATGATTTCCGACAAAACACGTTATTTCGAGTCCAGTGAGTCGTTTACTACTGAGACAGGGCGATTGCTTCCCTCCATCAGGGTGGCATATAGAACCTGGGGAACACTGAATGCGCAAAAAGATAATGTTATTCTTATCTGCCATGCATTGACTGGCTCTGCTGATGCTGATGCCTGGTGGGAAGGTATGTTTTCCAGAGGAGGGGCGTTTGATGAAACCAAGGATTTTATTATCTGCAGCAATGTGCTTGGCAGTTGTTATGGTACAACTGGCCCGTACTCTGTAAACCCGCTTACAGGTTCACACTATGGACCTGATTTTCCGCTGGTTACGATCAGGGATATGGTGCATGTGCAGCGTCGTCTGCTTTCCAGTCTTGGTATTGATCGGGTTAAACTGGCGGTGGGAGCATCTCTCGGTGGTATGCAGGTTCTTGAGTGGGGGTTTCTTTATCCTGATGTGGTTCAGGCGCTTATGCCGATGGGTGCTTCAGGGCGTCATTCGGCATGGTGTATAGCTCAAAGTGAGGCGCAGCGTCAGGCTATCTACGCTGATAAGGATTGGAACAATGGCTGGTATGACGAGAATCGACCACCCGCACTCGGGCTGGCAGCAGCAAGGATGATGGCTATGTGCACCTACCGGTGCTTTGAAAACTTTCAATCACGGTTTGGTCGTGACGTTCAGCATGGAACAACAACATTCAAGGCTGAAAGTTATCTGCATCATCAAGGCAGAAAACTGGTAGAGCGGTTTGATACAAATACCTATATCACTCTTACAAAAGCAATGGACACGCATGATCTTGGACGGGGAAGGGGAGTCTATGAAGAGGTTCTTCGGTCCATGCAGATTCCTGTTGATATCCTTTCAATCAATTCTGATGTCCTTTACCCCAAAGAGGAGCAGGAAGAGCTTGCCCGACTGATGCCTAAGTCAAGAATTCTTTATCTTGACGAACCATACGGCCATGATGCGTTCCTGATTGATGTTGTAACGGTCAGCCGTATGGTAAGGGATTTCCTTGACGGAAGGGCTCTGGAAGCTTATTCCGCAGCCTGAGTTATTTCGTCAAATCTGGTGTAGTGTCGTAAAACATCAGGTACCTTGATGTTGCCTTCAGGGGTCTGATAGTGCTCAAGCAGTGAAACCATGAGACGTGAAGTCGCCAGACCAGAGCCATTAAGGGTGTGTACAAATTCAGGTTTCGATTTACCGTCGGGCTTGAAGCGAATGTTTGCTCTTCGTGCCTGATAATCCTCAAAGTTTGAACAGCTTGATGCTTCAAGATATTTCTCTTCTGCAGGTGACCAAACCTCAATATCGTAACATTTTGCAGCGTTCGCGCTGATATCTCCGCTACAGAGCAAAAGCACCCGGTAAGGAATTTTAAGGGCTGTGAGGATCGCTTCAGCGTTTTCGCGTATCTGTTCCAGTGCCTCGTATGATTCTTCGGGCCGGGTAAACTTCACCATTTCAACTTTGTTGAACTGGTGAACTCTGAGAAATCCCCTCGTATCTTTGCCATAGCTGCCAGCTTCCCGACGGAAACATGCTGAATAGGCTGCATAAGAGATCGGCAGTGACTTGTTGTCAAGCATTTCACCACGGTGAAGGTTGGTAACTGGCACTTCTGCTGTTGGAATAGCGTAAAGATTATCTTCATTGATATGGTATACCTGATCAGCGAATTTCGGCCACTGACCGGTTCCTCTTAGAGATTCCTGATTGACCATAAACGGCGGGAAGACTTCTGTATAGCCGTGATGTTCGGAATGGTAGTCGAGCATGAAATTGATCAATGCCCGTTCAAGGCGCGCACCTTTACCGGTATAGACAGGAAAACCTGCACCACAGATTTTTGCTCCTCTTTCAAAGTCAAGAATCTTAAGGGATTTGCCCAGTTCGAGATGATTTTTAACAGGAAAGTCAAGATGGTGGACAAATGTTACAGGTTCTTTAAAGAGCTGGTTATCTTCCGCTGAACGTCCTGTTGGCACGGATGGATGCAGCTTGTTGGGGAGGCCAAGAAGAATATTCTCGATATCTTCTTCAAGACGGCCAAGCTCGGTATCCATGGTGGCAATATCTTCGGAAACTGATTTCATATGAAGAATAAGATCTTCAGCTGAACCTTTTCCGCTTTTTTTAATTTCAGCTATCTCTTTTGATACTTTGTTGCGCAGAGCTTTTTGATCATCTGAACGCTGTACCATTTCCTTGCGTTTTAGATCAAAGGCAAGAAGTTCTGTTACTCTTGGTTCATCCGAGGAAAGCTGCCGTTTATGCAGCATTGCAATAATTTCCTCCGGTTGCTGACGGATAATATTGATATCAAGCATGGTAGTGAGATGAATTTGTTATGCTGAAAGCAGAGATTTGACGATTTCCTGAACTTTGGTGCCGTCAGCTTTTCCCTTGAGTGCTTTCATGGCCGCGCCCATTACTTTGCCGATATCTTTCATGGATGAAGCTCCTGTTTTTGCAACAACTTCCGCTACGATAGCCTGTATTTCGTCATCGGATACTGGTTCGGGGAGATACTCCTCGATAACGCTCAGTTCTGATTGCTCTATTTCTGCAAGATCAGGACGGCCTCCGGCGGTGAACTGCTCTATAGCGTCTCTGCGCTTTTTTGCAAGACTGACCAGTACTTCTATTTCCTGATCATCAGTAAGCACTGCTTTACCTGCAACACGTATTGAGACTTCTTTTTCAAGGAATGATGCCCTGATTGAGCGAATGGCGTTCAGGCGGTCTTTATTCCCGATTTTCATTGAATTTTTCAGATCCTGATCTATTTTTTCTTTCAAACTCATAGTTATATCTACTCAAAGGTTTGTTTTAAAATGGAGTAACTGAAAATACAGGAAAAAATGCGGCTTTCCCACAATAGCTTTTGCTTTGTTTACTCATTGATATCACCGCCAACCGGCCTCAACACTAGCTCTTCAACTGATGTTCGCTGTGGTAAAAAATAGGCGTTGACAATACTTGATGAAATATCTTCAGGCATCATCATAAAAGATTTCATAGGATCCGGAACTTCACCCCACATTGGAGTATAAACCGCTCCAGGCATGACATTTGTGATTCTGACATTGCATTCTTTAGCATATAATCTCATGGTTTCAACCAGTCCGTTCTGTCCAAATTTCGACATACAGTAGATTGAGGAACTTTTGAATGCTGTTTTTGCCGCGATGGAGGTAATAAAGAAAATATGACCGGATTTTTTCTTTTCCATGACAGAAAAAACTTTCTGTGTGAGAAAAAAAGTCCCCTTGAGGTTTGTCGACATGGTATAGTCAAAATCTTCTTCTGTTATTTCAGTCAGAGGCTTGAACCGGCCAACTCCGGCGTTGTTGATCAAGCAGTCAATGGTGCCGTAGCGTTCCACGGTTGCCGTAACGAGCTTGTCAATCTGGGTGATTTCGGCAATGTCTATCGCCATGATATCTACAGTCGCGCCGTAAGATCGGCATTCGATCCCAACAGCTTCGAGGTCCGATGCAGTCCTAGAGACAAGCATCAGTTGTGGATCAAAGTTGTTTTGCCGGGTAGAGGCTTTTGCAAAATCAAGCGCGATAGCTTTTCCGATTCCCTTGCCGGCTCCGGTTATGATGATAACCTTTTTCATATTACGTTGAGAGTTAAGGATTTGGTACTGTGTAAAAGAAATTTCTCTAACTGTTGATGCACTGAAAAAGTATTGTGTTCGTGTTTTTATGGGGAGACGTAAAATAATTGAGAAAATCTTTTTATATTTGAAACGTAAGTAATTTGTGTAAATGCGTAGCTTCAATAGTGAGTTCTTACAGTCTTATTAATGGTAAATCTTAACATTTATCATGGCAATAAGTAAAGTAAAATGGTTTGACGGTAAAAAAGGCTATGGCTTTCTTTTGAATCCGGATGGAGGAGAGGATATTTTTGTTCATTTTTCCGCTATTCAGTCAGAACAGAGTTTCAAAGTGCTGAACCAGGACGCCGAAGTGGATTTTGAACTTGATACAACCCAGAAAGGACTGCAGGCCAAAAATGTCCGTGAGGTTTCTGTGAATGGTTTTTCCGAACCCCTATCTTTTTCCCGGGAATCATTCGCTTAACCTTGACAGGTATCGATTCTTTATAGAATCGAGCGCTCCCGAAAGCTGAACCATTCTTCTTTTGATATAATCACATGGTCGAGCAGATCGATCTGAAGTATGGCGCTTGCCTGTTTAAGGATGGTGGTTACCTTTTTATCGGCATTGCTTGGTTCAACGTCCCCTGAAGGATGGTTATGAACCAGGATGATGGCGTGCGCGCTTTCTCTGATGGCCGACTTGAAAACCTCTCGTGGATGAATAAGCGCGGCATTGAGTGTCCCTACAGATACCAGTTCGTTTTTAATGATCTGGTTTTTTGTGTTTAAGTGGAGCACAAAGAGATGCTCTTTTGTCTCATCAGGGATCCTGCCAGTCATGTATTCAACAATATCCCTTGCCACTGTAATTTTTTTGTTGATATTTCGTGCATAATGCAATCGTTTGTTCAGTTCGAAAACAGCAATGATCTGCATTGATTTTACTTTTCCTATTCCTCTGATTTTCTGTAGTTCCCTGGGAGTTGTCTCAGCAAGTTTTTCAAGACTGAACTCAGCAATGATTTCATGGCAGACATCAACGATATTCAGGTGCTTGGTTCCTGCGCGCAGGATTATTGCAAGCAATTCAGCAGGACTGAGGGAAGCTGGGCCAAACTGGAGAAATCGCTCGGTTGGTCTGTTTTCAGGATCCAGATCATGGATTCGCATTATTTATTTCTATAGGTATTGTTGCGAATAATATTGATGCATGTATGTTAAAAAAAGCGTAATAATTTAATGTACTCAAAGGGTATGCAGGGAAAAACTTTTATTTTCATATTTTTTTAACGCAGCATTATAGAGAAGGCAATTCCGCAGTGAAATTTCTACTATTATGAATCAGCTTAAAGGATTAAAAATGAAGATGTTCGTGGTCGTTTTGATGGGCTTGTTTGTGTACAATGTTTCAGCAATGGCACAGGAACCTGATAGCAAGGTGGCTGAAAAAGGACTGCCACAAATAAGTATGTCGATGTGTTGTGATATGCCTGGTCAAAGTGAACAGAAAGGTGATACGTCACAAAAAGAAATGAAAATGAGTGATGGTGGGTCGATGCAATGCATGCAGAATTCATCAGCGCCACAGGAAAATGTTCCTGCTGGCAATGAATCTTCCAGGAAAAAATAGATTACCGCTTTGCTTTCTGAAACAAGAGAGAAGGGAATGAGGTGAAGTGTGCAGTAAAAAACCGTCGAATACAAGAGCATTACGAGCAGCATTCGAATGATGCTGCTCGTAATTGTTTACAGCTGAGTGTTTTTTTCTGTTGTTGGTATGATGGCTTTAACGGTGAACAGGTGATAGTTCATACTGTCTTGAAGGGCCTGTAGGCTTGCTTCAATGATGTTTGTCGATACCCCTACCGTTCCCCAGGTATAACGTCCATTACTTGATTCTATCAAAACCCGTACTTTAGCGCTGGTACCCCGTTTTTCTTCAAGAACACGAACTTTGTAGTCAACAAGCTTGATGCTTTTGATTTCTGGATAAAAATGGATTAAGGCTTTGCGAAGGGCTTTGTCAAGCGCATTGACCGGTCCGTCACCATCAGCGGCAATATGTTCGATTTCATCTCCAACCTTTACTTTGAGTACTGCCTGATCGACATTTTTTGCATTTATGCTCGACTCGATATGAACCTTGGTTTCCAGGACTTCAAAGAACGGCTTGAAGTTGCCAAGTTCTTTTTGCAGGATCAAGGTAAAAGAGGCGTCAGCTCCGTCAAACTGGTAGCCTTCGTGTTCGAGCCCCTTGATGTGGTGTACAATATTCTTAAACACTTCGCTTTTGTCGGGTATGCTGATACCGAGTTCCTGTGCTTTGTACCTGATATTGCTTTGACCTGCAAGCTCTGAAATAAGAACCCTTTGACGGTTTCCGACCAGCGCAGGATCGATATGCTCATAGAGTGAGCTCTCTTTCATAACGGCACTCACATGGATACCGCCTTTGTGTGCAAAAGCGGATTTTCCGACAAATGGCGCTCTGGTATTTGATGGCATATTCAGAATCTCATAGACGTACTTTGAAAGGGAAGTAAGCTGATTGAGATGCTCCACATGCGAGAATGAACGCTGGAGTTTCAGCATAATATTCGGAATAATGCTGATCAGGTTGGCATTACCGCACCGTTCACCAATCCCATTGATAGTACCCTGGATATGGGTTGCACCGGCTATGACGGCAGCGATTGCATTAGCAACAGCTAGGTCGCTGTCGTTATGACTGTGAATACCAACATGTACTCCTGTAGCAGCGAGTACATGCTTTACAATGTCTGTAACCTGATGGGGGAGTGAACCGCCATTGGTGTCGCAGAGAACAATTCTTGAGGCTCCTGCTTCAACAGCTGAACGCAGCATTTTTAAGGCAAACTCAGGGTTGTCCTTGTAACCGTCAAAAAAATGTTCAGCATCAAAAAACACCTCACGGCCCTTCGACTTCAGGAATGCTACGGAACTATAGATAAGTTCTGCATTTTCTTCATCTGAAATCCCCAGACTTTTTACGGAATGGGCTTTCCATGTCTTGCCAAAGATGGTGATGACTGGTGTCTCGGATTCAATAAGTCCAAGCAGGTTCGGGTCGCTTTCAACAGTTGCTAAAGTACGGGCTGTCGAACCGAATGAACAGAGTTTTGCCCGCTTGAGATTGAGATTCCGGGCCTTTATAAAAAACTCTTCATCCTTGGGATTGCTGCTTGGCCATCCGCCTTCGATATAGTCCATACCGAACTCGTCAAGCTTTTCCGCAATAAGCAGTTTATCCTGTACTGAAAGATTAATATGCTCACCCTGTGTGCCGTCACGCAGGGTGGTATCGTAAAGTTCTATTGCTTTGTCGATCAAATTCATAAATCAGCTTTGGGCCATTAAATTTTCCTGCCTGGCATATGAAAAAATACCGCCGGCCTCCACGATCCTGAATACATCGCCAAGAGGATTAAGCTTATAGGTGACGTTGCGAGTCAGGTTTTCTATGGTGTTTGCAGCCACATCTATTTTCAGTTCGTCACCCGTACTGATGAGCTGATTAAGTTGTTCGGACGTTTCGTAAGGAATAGCAAAACCGCCATCAACACAGTTGCGATAAAAAATTCTTGCATAGGACTCAGCGATAATGGCTTTGACTCCTGCAACTTTCAGCGCAAATGGGGCGTGTTCACGTGAAGATCCGCAACCGAAGTTCGGCCCAGCAATAATGATGGTGAAATCCGAGTTGAAGCTCCCATCCTTGACAAAGGGGATATTACCCTCCGGCAGACCGCCCTGTTCAGGTGGAACACCAGAAAGGGCATACTTACCATATAACTTTACTTCTTCAGGATCAGAGAGGCTGTACACAAGATGTTCAGCTGGAATTATCTGATCGGTATCAATATTTTTGCCTAAAACATAGGCTTTTCCCTGAATGACTGTTTCCATTGGTATAAAGCAATAAGTTAGTCCATTGAGCCGATCAGAGGAAATCTCTCGGATCGGTGAGTTTTCCTGTAATAGCAGAAGCGGCTGCAGTTAGCGGTGAAGCAAGATAGACTCCGGCATGTTTACTGCCCATTCGTCCAGGGAAGTTGCGGTTTGTTGTCGAAACAACGACATCGTTATCGACCGAACGTCCAACTGTATCGGCAGGTCCACCAAGACATGCTGCGCATGAAGGCAATGCAATGCTGCATCCCGCATCCTCAAAAATTTGTTTCAGTGTCTGTCCGTCGTAGAGTTCACACTCAAGCTGACGGGCTACATTAACCGTTGCCGGTACTATGTTAGTGGTAACGGCAACCTTCTGCCCTTTGAGGATTTTAGCCGCCATCACAAAATCAGTGAGTTTACCGCCGGTACATGATCCTATATAGGACTTGGTAATTTTTGTGCCTTGAACACTTCTGACCGTAGCGCGGTTATCAGGACTGTGCGGTTGTGCAACTACCGGTTCGAGTTCCCGGACGTTGTAATGGTACCTGCTGTGATAAACTGCGTCTGGATCACTCTGGAAAACTTCATATGGTTTATTGCTTCTTACCTTCACATAAGCTTCGGTAATCTTGTCAGCAGCAATAATGCCATTCATGCCTCCAGCTTCTATTGCCATGTTGGTCAGCGTCATTCTTTCTTCCATCGGAAGCGAGAAAACTGCTTCGCCGTCAAACTCCATAGCCCTGTAGGTTGCACCATCCGTGGTGATATCTCCAAGGATCTGCAGAATCAGGTCTTTAGCAGTAAGATATTCAGGCATTTCACCATCGAAGGTAAACTTTATTGATTCAGGGACTTTTTCCCAGAGTTTGCCGGTACCAAGGATGAATGCGGCATCGGTATTGCCTATACCAGTTCCAAACATCCCGAATGCACCGGATGTACAGGTATGAGAGTCGGTTCCAAAGAGTACAGTTCCTGGCAGATTGAATCCTTCTTCGGCAAGTGCAACATGACAGACACCTTTGTATCGGTCAGTACCTACATCATAGTAATTTTCAAGTCCTTGTTCCTTAGCAAACTGTCTCAAGAGATCAATATTGCGATGGGCATGTTCATTGGCCGTAAAAATATAGTGGTCAGGTAGAACGACAATTTTCTTAGGATCCCATACTTTTGCGTCCTTGCCGAACTCTTCTTTGAAAATATCAAACGTAGGTGGGCCACAGACATCATGGGTAAGCAGTATGTCCACATTAAGCCATATGCTTTCACCTGCGTCGACAAATTTTCTGTTTGCGGCCTTCGAAAGGATTTTCTGGGTTATAGTTTGTGCCATTTTATTTAAACCCCATTGTCTATTGTTTCAGTAATGTTGTTTTCAAAGTGATGATCTCGAAGGCCTAGAGCCTGTAGATAGGCTTTTGCACTTGCTTCGATAATATCTGTTGAAACCCCTCTTCCGTTAAATGAAATATTTTTATCTCGGATGCGAACCAGTGCTTCACCGAGAGCCTGTCGTCCGGCAGTGGTTGAGCGTACTGAGTAAGATGTGACCATCGACTCTATACCAAGGGCTCGCTCAATAGCCCTGAAGCAGGCATCAACAGGACCGTCACCGGTTGCCGACTCTTCAAAAATATGGCTCTCGTGCCGGATTCGAACGGTTGCAGTTGGAATAGATGCCGTACCGCTGTTGATATGCAGGTAGTCGAGATCATAGGCATTCACCGGCTTGTTCCGTTCATCACCCATCAAGACTCTTAAATCGTCGTCATAGACTTCTTTCTTTTTGTCGGCGATATCAACAAAACGCTTATAAATTATTTCAAGTTCTGCGTCCTGAAGGTTGTAACCGAGAGTATGCAGACGCGATTTCAAACCGTGTTTGCCGGAATGGCGACCGAGTACAATGTTTGTTTGAGGTACACCTACGGACTCCGGTGTCATGACCTCATATGTCTGACGATTTTTAAGCATCCCGTCTTGATGTATTCCGGATTCGTGTGAAAATGCATTATCGCCGACAATTGCCTTGTTGGGTTGTATGATGATACCGGTAAATGTTGATACCATCCGACTGGTATTATAAAGCTCTTCAGTGACGATGCCGGTGTAGAAGTTATGAAGATCACTACGGACTTTAAGTGCCATTACAATTTCTTCGAGCGAAGCATTGCCCGCCCGCTCACCTATTCCGTTCATGGAACATTCTACCTGTCGTGCTCCATGTTCGAGAGCACTGAGGGTATTTGCTACAGCAAGGCCAAGGTCGTTATGGCAGTGCACGCTGATAACAGCATTGTTTATGTTTTTGACGCGACTGTGCAGATCTGCAATTTTTCGGCCAAACTCTGAAGGCCAGGTATAGCCTGTAGTGTCTGGGATATTGACTGTCGAAGCTCCTGCGGCAATAACGGCTTCAATGATTTCCGCCAGATAGCTCTGATCGGTACGACCGGCATCTTCAGCGGAAAACTCGATGTCGTTTGTGAAGGTTTTGGCAAACGTTACGGCATCAACTGCCATTTTCATGATAGTCTGCCTCTTTTTTTTAAGGCTGACCCCATAGCGGTCGCTGCCGAATTTCCCTGCGATATGAATATCAGAGGTTCCGATGAAGGTGTGTATTCGGGGCTTTTGTGCTTGCTGCAAGGCCATCCATGCTGCGGTAATGTCGTTTTCCACTGCTCTGGCAAGTGCCGCTATAACAGCATTTGATTCTGCACTTACCCGTTGAACGGCTTCAAGCTGAAGAGGTGACGAAGCCGGAAAGCCAGCCTCAATAACATCTACTCCGAGCTTTTCAAGCTGCCGGGCAATTTCCACTTTTTCCTGA
>JAPLFE010000100.1 GCA_026390855.1 Chlorobiales bacterium
AACAGTACCTAGCAAAGATCAACAGATGCCAGCTGTGTATAAACCGGCCCGGTAAAGCCTTGTTTTACAAGTAAGGGAAGGCGTCCTGAATGATCGATATGTCCATGAGTAAGCACTACTGCATTGACTGATGCCGGATCAAAAGGAAATGGCTGACGATTGATCGCTTCATCTTCTCGCGAACCCTGTATAAGTCCACAATCAATTAACACCGTATATCCATTCACTCTAAGGATATGTGAGGAACCAGTTACCCTGGCCGTTGCACCGTAGAATTGAAGCTCCATTATTTTTCTCCTTGGAATTCTCAAGGTTGCTCACCACAGAACATCTTCATGAGATCAGACACCATGAATCATTACTTTTAAGATACAACAAAAAGAGAATCAGTAATAAGAGGAGAAGTGCCGGAGGAGGAAAAAAGGCGAAGAAGAATTCCCCGCCTTGTAAAAATATATGGTAACCCTTAAGCCTTACGTTTCTTTTTGTTACCTGTAAAAAAAGAAGTTTCTTTCCCTGCAGGTTTAAACGGTTTTTTAAAGCTCTTTTTAATTCCGTAAGGTGATGACTGACGCTCTTGATCTTCCATTTTGGTAAGCCTGAGCTGGCGACCACAAACCCTTACTTTTCTGAGTTCATGAAACACATCTTCCGGCATTCCTTGAGGCAGTTCAACGGTGCTGTATGAATCGTTGATTGAAATTTGCCCGACAGATTCAGGATCAAGACCAACCTCATTAAGTATAGCGCCAAGAATATTACCGGCTTTCACTCCATGGGTGCTGCCAACCTCGATTCTATACCTCTCCTTACCCTCTTCACCGTAGGTCTCATCTTTTTTTCTTCTTTTGGCTGGCCCGCGGTCTCTGTCCGATCCACGATCTCTTTCAAATCCATCCCTGTCTTCGCGTGGTCTTGGTTTTTCCGGCTTGTTGGATAACAGAAGAGGCGTTTCTCCTTGAACCATAGATGCAAGCGCTGCGGCGGCTTCAATTGCCGGAACATCGTGCTCATGACAGTACTGCTCAATCAGGTTTGTAAAAAACCCAAGATCTTCGGCAGCAATGGTATCGGTAATTTTCTGGTTGAACTTTGCAACCCTCTTGTTGTTGATTATTTCAGTAGAAGGAAGCTCCATCAGTTCAATGCGACTGTGGGTAGCTTTTTCAATAGAGTAAAGCATATTCTTCTCCCTTGGAGAAACAAACAGAATGGCGTCACCAGCACGTCCTGCACGTCCTGTTCTACCTATGCGATGTACATATGATTCAGTATCGGAAGGAATATCATAATTGATAACATGACTGATACGCTCAACATCAAGTCCTCGAGCTGCCACATCGGTGGCAATGACGATGCTTAATGTTCCGTTTTTCAATTGTTCGACGGTGCGTTCACGCTGATTCTGAGCCATATCTCCGTTCAGGGCTGCAGCTCCATATCCCCTTGCCTGAAGTTTTTCAGCAAGTTCAAGCGTCATGGTTTTGGTGCGAACAAAAATAAGCATACCATCAAATGGCTCGACTTCCAGAATTCTTGTCAGAATATCAATCTTGTGACTTCCACCAACAATCCAGTAACGCTGACGAATGGTATCGACAGTAGTGGTTTTGGTCTGTATGGTAACTTCGGCTGGATTATTGAGATACTTTTGTGCAATACGACGAATAACTGACGGCATCGTTGCAGAGAAAAGCGCAACCTGTCGGCCTTTTGGTGTCTGGTCCAGAATCCATTCGACATCGTCGATAAATCCCATGCGAAGCATTTCGTCAGCCTCATCAAGCACAAGACATTTCAAAGAAGAGAGATTGAGTGATCCGCGACGCATATGGTCCATAACACGACCGGGAGTACCAACGACGACATGCACGCCGCGTCTCAGCATGCGCAGCTGTATACCATAATCCTGACCCCCGTAAATAGGAATAACATGAAAGCCTTTAAGATACTCGGCATACCGTTGAAATGCCTCAGCTACCTGTATGGCAAGCTCACGGGTAGGAGCCAGCACAAGAGCTTGAGGCTCTGCATGGTCAAGACTGATATTCGAAAGTATCGGAAGGGCAAAAGCTGCAGTTTTTCCGGTACCGGTCTGTGCCTGCCCAAGGACATCGCGTCCTTCGAGTATAAGAGGGATTGTCTGTGCCTGAATAGGGGTAGGATTTTCATAACCAACCTCTTCAAGCGCTTTCATAATTGGTTCCGCGAGCTGAAGGCTGCGGAAATCCTGCGGCAATAATTGCTGTTCTTTCATTTGTATATTCCTTTCCAAATCATTGAGAAAAAAGCCTCGTACGAGGCGGGAGTGGCAGCAATGCAGGAAAGAAAAAAATGAAGAAGAGTTCTCATCAACCGAAAACACCTGGGCAACTTCAGAAAATACCGAGCGCCATCGTTTCGTCACAAACACCGGGAAAATTCTGATCGGCACGACCAAATACCCCAGTGTCCTTTCTTAGCATATTCACCACACATTAAAACGTGAGCATAGTACGATTTTTTTTTGTTAAAGACGAATTTATTATGGGTCGGGGGATACCTTGTGATACCTTTATGCTTTATTGTCAAAGAAACACAGATTCGAAGTCGACGGTTGACTTTTTTATTACCTTTATGCTATTTATCGATTTTAATCAGTGCAAGAAAAATATTCCGATGCATAGTTTTCCACTCTTTTTCTATACCCTCTTCGTCCCGTTTATTTTTGGTGCAGCGAAACTTTTCAGTCCACTGCATCCGAAACTTCGAATTTTTTTCGAAGTACGCAAAGGTGTCTTTGATAAACTGAAACAACAAATCAACAGCCTACAACCCGGCACTACGAGGGTCTGGATACATGCCGCGTCCGTAGGGGAATTCGAACAGGCTCGCCCCATCATTGCGGCATTAAAAGAAAAGCGACCGGATATTACCGTTTTTGTCTCGTTCTTTTCTGATTCGGGATACAACGCTAGAAAAAAATTCCCGGATGCTTTTGCCGTGTTTTACCTCCCGGCAGACACAGAGGCCAATGCAAAAAAAATTGTATCCCTACTCAAGCCCGATATCCTGCTGCTCATGCGCTACGACTTCTGGCCGAACCATCTTCTGGAAGCAAAAAAATATGGGACAAAACTGATCCTTGCTGCGGCAGTACTGCAAAAAAATGCTCCTTATTTCAAACCGGTTGTGAAAAGTTTTTACCGGAGCATTTTTCACCTCTTCGATCAAATCTATACGGTAGCAGCAAACGACACCGAGGCGTTCACGCAGATATTCATGTGCGGACAAACGGAAACTGCTGGCGATCCAAGGTTTGACCAGGTCGTTATGCGCAGCAAAAACGCAGCGAAGGTTGATTATCTCAAACCGTTTTTTAAAGACAATACCGTACTGGTAGCCGGAAGCGTCTGGGAAAAAGACGTTACCATACTCCTTGCAGCCTGGCAGCAGCTTGATAAACGACCATCACTTATCCTCGTACCCCATGAAGTAAGTGATGAAAAAATGGCAAGCCTCTACCGGGATCTTCAAAACCGATCTCTAGCGTTTATGAAGGTTTCATCTATGAACGACAAATTTGATCCTGAGAAAGAAATTCTCGTCATTGACCAGACAGGTTACCTTATGGAACTATATTCGCTCGCGTCATTCGCTTATGTAGGGGGAGGTTTCGGGATAAATGTGCATAATACACTTGAACCGGCAGTCTACGGTATTCCAGTACTATTCGGTCCCCGCCATCACAACTCACCTGAAGCAGAAGACCTTGTCACAGCAGGAGGTGCTATAGTTATTCATGATGAGACAACACTTTCAACTACTCTTAAAACCCTAACTACCGATACAATAAAAAGAATACAAACTGGCCAACTAGCTGAAGCATTTGTGACAGAAAGGACCGGAGCTAGTGCAAAAGTGGTAAAAAGTATTGACGCGTTGCTCCGTGAATTACCAAGATTCCCTTAGTTCAGTGGGCCAGCGTATCTGGAACAGTCGGCATCGGTACAATTTTTGGCACAGACACGCGGCGCTTATGATACCTTTTTGACCACCCCTGTACTGTGAGTGCATGAAATGTTTGTTTTCCAGTTACAATACCTGTGATTTTCAGATATTTTCCAGGAACAATACGAGTACCGGAACGCACCTCGGTATTAGTCATATCCACATTCCATATATTCTTGTTAAAATCGCGTAAAACAAGAAAATGTTTATCTTTTTGGTACTGAATAACCTTTCCGCCAAGTAATCCTTTTTCTGTTTGGGTCCAACGGTGTTCATTGGCATAAACAAGCTTGTTATACACATGAACATTTTCTATCAGATAACGGTGGATATACTTACCAACATCTATTGTATTAAATCCCACACTAAGCAAAAGACTCGTAAGCAGTGCGCCGGCAATAACCTTGGTTGTTGCGTACCGATAGCCTGTTTTGGTATGACGAAATCCAAAGTAGGCAACAAGGGTAAAAAGCGCTAGAGTTGCCAACCATATATAGGGTATGCTTGAGATTATCTCCGCTATCAAAGGTCGCTCAGCTAAAAACAAGTGGATGTAATCATGATCTTCAATAAAATCGTTGTCAATGAAAACATAAATAGCTGTTGACATCGCAATACTACCAGTTAAAACAGAAATGGCAGCAAGCACCCAAAAACCAAATCGTTGGAGAACAAAGTACCAGCGCGGAATCGGCACCGCCTTTCTTTTTTCGATTTCCTCCAGAATGGATTTTGATCTATCCTTAAGCATAATCATGATATCTAACTCTCTTCTAAATAACTTTTTATCTTTTTTTTCGCACGATTGATCATAGTAGCAACGGTCCCCTGCGGGATCTGCAGAATATCTGATATTTCTTCATAACGTTTTTCTTCAAAGAATTTCAGGACAATGATTTCACGACTCTTAGAATCAAGCCGATCCACCGCAGCTTGTATTTCCGCTGCCGAATGCTTTTGTCCATACGGAGTTGTTAGATCTAAATCATCAACGACTTTTTCAAAAAGAAATAAATCACCCTCTCTCTCTAATACACTCGGCGTGCTCTTTTCCTTTCGAAAAGAACTGATTATTTCATTATGAGCAATTCTATAGATCCATGATGAAAACTGAAGCGAATGATCGTAATCATTCAGATGAATGTAGGTTTTGATAAAAATCTCTTGCAGAAGATCCTGTGCTGTATCAGCATCTCTACACCCCAGGCGAGTTATGTATCTTAAAAGAGGTGCTTCATAACGACGAACGATTGCAGCAAACGCCTGTTTATTTGTAAGCGTTTGGATAACCAGATCTTGATCGGTGTACTGCTGCTGTTCTTTTTGTCGCGAAGTATCTGCCATATACCGTGCAAGATCCTAAATTTCCCTATTTCAATCTTTTGAGTAGCTCCTATATCTCTATCTCTACCCGATTACCCTCACGCCGACACTTTTTTACCATCCTCCTTTCCTTACCGCTTCATTTCGGCTCATCGAACGAGAGTGCAACTAAAAAAGGTTTCATAAAAAAATAGATTTCAGCTTAGACTTTTTTTCAAGAGGAGTTAACCCGATGAGTATCTATACATTTAATCCAATCGAGGTTTAACCCCTTTGATATCATGGAATGAAACAACGCCAAGCAAGTAATCATTCTCTTCAGTTATGGGTATGGCACGAAAAGAATATCTGGAAAACATATCAACCGCATCTTGAAGGGTTTCATCCGCACAGAGCGTGATGAGACTGTCTGTCATGATTTCGCCAAGTGTCTGATCTGGCTCAGCGGCAATCAGCTCCCGTAAATCAACAACTCCCTGAAGGATGTTCTCTTCGTTGACAACATAAACATACATGATGACATCCATATCGCCAGCTACGTCACGATAATTGTTGATGACATCCCTGACCACGGTATCATGAGGACGCTTGATAATCTGCTGTGTGGAGTACAGCATTATATTCTCGTCGTTCTGATCGATAATCTGCTGTACTCGCTGTTTGTTTTCACTGTCAACAAACTCAATAATCTCATCAGCTTCCGAGGCTGGCAATACCGAAAGAATATCGGCAACCTGAGCGGGACTCATCTCATTGATTAATTCGGCCGCACGTTCTTTTTCCATTGACCGTATAAGCTCACGCTGTACTCTCGGCTCAACCTCCTCCAGAGTATCCGAAGCAAGCTCCGGCTCGATCTGATTGAATACAGCCATCCGCTGATTACCATCCAGTTCCTCAAGAATATCAGCCAGATCGACTGGATGGATATCGTTGATATTTTCCTTGAGTACATTGAGCTTGACATTACCTTCAAAGCTTCCGATAGTATCCGGCAACGGCTGTACATACAGCCAGGAAATACTGGATCCTTCTTTGTATCTGGCCAGATAATTCGCAAGCTTTTTAAACCCCATTCTTCTGAGAATACGAAACCGATTAAAATCCACTTCAGTGACAAAAAGCCGTTCGTTCTGAAACAGAAGCTTGACATCATAAACCACTTCAACCTCATGGCCATCCATATCAAGAATTTTCTTGTCAAGGATATAATCTTTCAGAAAAATATGGCTGTCTTCGGGGTTGAGCTCGTACCCTTCCGTACTGGTGATTTCCGAAACAATCTCCGTATTTGAAATCAACGTAATTTGATCCCATGGAATCAAAAGACGAGGCTCACCATATGGCTGGTGAACAAGCATGTGGGTAACTTCCGGAACTTTGCCTGCGTTCTCCTGAATCACAAGATCCTTAAGCTTCCCTATTGTGCGAGATTTCAGATAAATACGGCGACCAACAATTTCGCTTAAATAAAATTCGCGTTCAAGTACTGTGACCATTGGTGTTTCCGTTTTAAAAAACCTTGATAACAGTGATGAATTTATAGATCATCAAAATCACAAGCAGAAAGAGATAAATCCTCAGTACCGCAAGAGAAAAACTGACGCCTCGCGACATTTCTATTTTTGGTTTGGCATAGCGCTGGTTGATCTCCCTGATCTTGCTTCTAAACTGTTTGATCATCCTCATGATCCAATACCCTCAAATTACCTGAAAAGATTAGGGAAAAGTGCACTGATGCCATACAACGTCGAAAGCACAATAATTAAGACAACGATAATAGTACTGACGATATTCTGCAGAGGGGTATTAGCATACTCCCCCATAGTCTTTTTATCATTCAGGAGCAGAATCAGAAAGACCAATGCCGCAGGAAGCAGAGTAACAGCAACTACCTGAACAAAAAGTGTTATCAGCACAAGCGGGGCACCTGGTATCAAAGGAACAATTCCGGCAGTCGCAAGAGTAATAAAAAATGAAATATAAAACCAGGGGGCTTCCTTTACCTTCGTATTCAGTGAATGTGCCCAGCCAAAAATTTCACCAAAGGCCCAGGAACTTGCCAACGATATGCAGATTGCTCCCAAAAGACCAGCATCAAACAATCCAATAGCCATGAAGGCACCAATATAGTGGTTGGTCTTCATCAGCATTCGGGCAGCAGTAGCAGCATCATCGATTGGTGCTCCATTCAGGAGTGTCCCGGTTACAATCACAATGAAAATAGCAACAGCAACGGTGATGATAGAGCCAATAAAAGTATCAAGCTTGCCCATTTTGATATCTTTTTCCAGCAATCCCTTGTCAACAACTGAGCTCTGCTGGAAAAAAAGCATCCAAGGAGCTATAGTCGTGCCAATATTTGCCATCAGCAGAAAAAACAGTTCGTTATTGAATCCACCAGGAAAATTGGGAATCAATCCCTGACCAATGATGCTGGAAATTGAAGGATTCACCATAAATGCTGCCGGAATATAAATCAAGTTCAGCAAGCAGAATCCCAAGGCAATCTTTTCCCATGTCCAGTACCGACCATTCAGAACAATAATGCCCATGAGCAGAACAACGAGAATCACGGTTAACCAAGCTGGAACACCAAAAATACTTAAGGCTGCCGTCATTCCGACAAATTCAGTAACCAGCGTCAACCAGTCTACAATCATGAGGTCGATCAGTGAAAACCATCCCCAGAATGCACCAAAACTCTCAAAAATAGCTTCAGCATGCCCTCGTTTAGTTACAGCACCAAGTCGAACCGTCATCTCCTGGACATAATAAGCTACAGGAATAAGAAGAAGCAGGAACCATATTAAGTGATAACCATATTGAGCTCCAGTAGCCGCATAGGTAGTAATGCCACCAGCATCATTGTCGGCAATCATTACGACAAGGCCTGGTCCTGCGATCACAAGGTAGAGGCGAATTGCTTTCCAGACTTTTTTAAACCGGTAGTAGAGAACGGAAAAAAAATCCATATCCGTTGAGTTGGACGTTGACGAAACCCGGCATTGAAATTGAGATGGAAGAGATTCAGTAGGCTTCTAAATATATAAGCGTTTTTCAATTCCTGAGCTGGAAAGTTGTATGCATTGAAAAAACAAACGCGGCTTGCATACTCACCATTCAATCTGGCGCAAATTTACCACTCTAAGTCCACTTTACAAAGTCGTTTTTAGAATCAGATCAAGATGTAAAATCAAATAGTATACCATATATAGGGGATTTTTCAGGTATTAACTTGCAAGCCTTTGAGATATTACCCTTAATAGTATTGAAACACATAAAGCGACACATTACCCTTTTGAGTTACGCATACCTGTTGAACCCGATTTTATGCGAATCAAACAATGAACCATTTAACATCACTTAATACTTTTAATGAAAACATATCAAAGACGAAAGGCATCTTTCACAAGACAATTGAGCATGTTGATGACCGGATGTTATGGGTTGAGTGACACATTTCAGTGCTTATAACGATAAAAAGCCAGATCCAGATCCAAAAAGAAAAAAATCATTAAATGCAATTGTTTGTAACAACAAATAAGGCTTTTCTCAAGCTATTATCTTTTCGACTTTTGATTGTTCTCGCTTACCAGATAATAGCTGTCGTGGTAGGCTGGCATATCTACCAGCTTACGCATGACACCTTCGCTCTTGGCCTTATTGGACTGGCAGAGGTCATACCTTACTTCTCATGTGCGCTTTTCGCAGGTCATGCGATAGATCACTATTCCCGACGCATGTTCGGAGTAGCCGCCTGCCTGATGTTAGTCATCAATGCGCTGACACTCACTGCAGTTTCAACAGGTTGCATAACAGGAAATCATTCGTTATGGATATACGGATCTATAGCTGTTGGCGGGGTTGCGCGAGCGTTTATCGGCCCTTCGTACAGCGCTATGTTTGCTCTGATTCTGCCACGTAATCATTATGCACGAGCTTCTGGTATCGGCAGCTCCGTCTTCCAGTTTGGTCTGGTAGTTGGACCTGCGCTCGGAGGCATACTTGTCGGATGGGCAGGCACAACCGCAGGCTATATCGTTGCAACCGTACTCTGCTTATGTGCTGCACTCACACTGTTCTCAATCCGTGTCGAGGAACCTCCTTCAGCAGAAAGCACACCCATTTTTACAAGCATCACAGGAGGATTACGATTTGTATTCAGCAACCAGATCATCCTTGGCGCACAGTCACTGGATATGTTCGCCGTACTTTTCGGTGGAGCTGTTTCCATGTTGCCTGCATTTATTCACGATATCTTTCATTATGGCCCTGAAGGACTCGGAGTACTTCGAGCTGCACCGGCTATCGGTGGTCTGATAACAGGACTGATACTTGCCCGTCATCCAATAAATCTTCATGCAGGACGCTGGCTTCTGGGAACTGTTGCAGGATTCGGCATCTGTATTATCTCTTTTGCCATATCCGCAAATATCTGGGTTGCAGGGTTGCTGCTGCTGCTGTCAGGTGTTTGCGATGGAGTATCGGTGGTCATGCGCACTACCATAATGCAACTTGCAACTCCCGATGCCTTACGTGGTCGGGTTTCAGCGATCAACGGAATCTTTATCGGCTCATCGAACGAACTTGGAGCTTTTGAGTCTGGAATTATGGCACGATTAATAGGACTTGTGCCATCAGTAATTTTCGGAGGGGTAATGACGATCGCTGTGGTTGCTGCAACAACAAAACTGGCACCTAAACTTCGCAATTTAGAACTTCATCAACTGTATTAAGTAATAGTCAAAGAAGTCAATCTAAGAGAAAATTTCTCTCTCGGGATAATGTGATTCGGCATAATTGACAGGTTATCATCATGTTCAATCCCACAATAAACAATCGTAGCAGTATTTATGGTAATAACTGTTTGCTATGAAGCTACACGTTCTGCAATAACTGCAAAACATAAAACCATGACTAATCAGCAACATTCCCACAATCCTTATTATTATTCACGTACAGATACAACCAAACTGAACATCTCAAATACCGTATGGGAAAAAGTCCTTCCCAATGCTCTTTATGAAGTGGCTCGACTAGGTTCCACTGAAATAACGTTTACTGGTAAGTATTGGGATTATGAGGGGGTAGGAACTTACTACTGTGCTGTATGCTGCAATCCTCTCTTCCGCTCTGACACAAAATTTGCCACAACATGCGGCTGGCCAAGTTTTTTTGAAACTGTACGACCAAAAAGCGTACTCTTCCGCAAAGACAACTCATTTGGAATGAACAGATCAGAAGTCCTTTGGGAACGCTGCCAATCGCACCTTGGCCATGTTTTCGACGATGGACCTTCCCCTACAGGAAAACGCTTCTGCATGAACTCCATTGTACTTGAGTTCAAACCTGATAAGGCCTCCTAAAAAAACTTCTTTAAATGTAAAAAAACCTCTTCAGGCCATGAACCCTGATCGATCAAACTTTTCAATGTTAACGGCTAATAATTTATAATTCAACAGGAACACCAGCATAACGATGCTGTAACTGTTAATAGCTATTTGCTTTATTTTCTTTGATCGTTTCCGGTTTACCCATTTTCTATACTGATAATTATCGTGTTTGCAGAAAAGGTGCTTGATAATCGGCTCAATCACGTAAAAAAACTGAAAATAATACCTCTTTGAGGGTATTTTTTATACCGTAATTATAGTAACAATTGTTATTATTGCGTACATGAAAGCAAATAAATAACAATTGTCAACTATGGGCCATATTGCAAATAGACTGACCGATCTTATCGGGAACACACCTCTTCTTGAGCTGGAAAATTTCAATAAAAAGCATCAAACTTTGGCAACTGTCATTGCCAAACTTGAATACTTCAACCCGGGTGGAAGTGTTAAGGATCGCATTGGCGTTGCAATGATCGAGGATGCTGAAAAAAAGGGATTGATCAATAAAGACACTGTCATCATTGAGCCAACAAGCGGCAATACTGGCATTGCTCTGGCATTTATTGCTGCCGCAAAAGGATACCGCCTAATTCTTGCCATGCCTGAAACCATGAGTCTCGAACGTAGAAACATGCTTAAGGCACTCGGTGCTGAACTGGTGCTGACCCCAGGCTCAGAAGGAATGCTCGGATCAATCAAAAAAGCTGATGAACTTAAATCGCAGTATCCCAACTCATTTATCCCGCAGCAATTCAAAAACCCGGCAAATCCTGAAATTCACCGTAAGACAACAGCAGAGGAAATCTGGAAGGACACCGATGGAAATATTGACATTTTTGTCAGCGGTGTTGGGACAGGTGGAACAATCACCGGAGTTGGAGAGGTGCTTAAACAAAGGAACCCTGATATAAAAATCGTGGCAGTTGAGCCCTTTGATTCACCTGTTCTTTCCGGTGGCAAACCAGGACCCCATAAAATACAAGGCATCGGCGCTGGATTTATTCCTGAAATCCTGAACGCCGGAATTATTGATGAAATAATCAAGGTAAAAAATGAAGATGCCATGCACACTGGTCGCGATCTGGCCCGTTCTGAAGGACTCATTGTAGGCATATCTTCAGGTGCAGCAGTTAATGCCGCCCTGCGACTTGCTTTAAAAGAAGAGAACGAGGGAAAACGTATTGTCGTCATCCTGCCTGATACCGGTGAACGGTACCTGTCAACCTTGCTTTATCAGTTTGATGATGACTCTGTCACTATGTAAAAAGAAACTGTTAACCGACCACTACACAATTAAATCATAAGAAAAGGCCATGTCAAATTCACAACAGGAACCCAACAGTCTGTTACAACGCAGTGTAACAACTACTGTAGCAAGAAACCTTGCGAATACTACCAAGACTCCTCCCCAGATGATGTCCATAACCCCGAGATGGCTGCTTAAGCTTCTCCCTTGGGTTCATGTCTCATCCGGCACCTACAGAGTCAACCGCACTAAAATCGAACTGCAGAAACCCGAACGTATCGCCATCAATTTCCACAAAGGCATCCCGTCATTCAGCCCTGAAGCCCTGAAAAGCATTCCTCTCTTTTCATCGTTTGACAACGAAATTATTGCCAAAATAGCCAGCAAGTTTGTGCTGGAAGAGGCCGAACTCGGAAACACCCTGATTCTTGAAGGCGAAGACCGTCATGAAATATTTATCATTGCACATGGACAGGTCGAAATTTTAAGCAAGGGCCTTCACGGCGAAGACCTTCGTATTGCCCTGCTTTCAGAAGGTGAATTCTTTGGTGACGAAGATCTGGTCTCTGAAAAACCATCATCAGTTACGATCAGAACCATTACTCCTGGCTCATTCTTCTCCCTCTCGAGCATTGATATCGAAAAGTTGTTCAAGGAATCCCCAGCACTGAAAGAGTCATTTAAAAATGCCGTTGAGGAATACCTGAAAATACGTTCCACCGTCAACAAGCACGGCGAAAAACACATCGACCTTGTCGCGGGATTCGCTGAAAATGTTGAAATCCCTGAAACCTACGTCGATTACTCCAACAAGCCCCGTGAATATTCGCTTCAGGCCATACAGACCGTTGTGCGTGTCCATACCCGTGTTTCAGACCTCTACAATGAACCCTACAACCAGATAGAACAGCAGATGCGCCTGACTATCGAGGGTATCAAAGAACGTCAGGAGTGGGAGTTCATCAACAACAGGGAATTCGGACTGCTTCATTCTGTCGATCCCGGCCAACGCATCAGTACCCGCTACGGCACCCCGACTCCAGATGATCTGGACGATCTGCTCACCAAAGTATGGAAAAAACCAGCATTCTTTATCGCTCATCCAAAGGCAATTGCTGCGTTCGAACGTGAATGCACCTGGCGTGGTGTACCGCCTGCAACCATCAACCTGTTCGGAACTCCAGTCCTCACGTGGCGTGGCGTACCGCTTATTCCGAGTGATAAAATTGAAATCAACAAGAACAACAAGTCAGGTCACGGCACAACCAGCATCATCCTGCTTCGCGTCGGCGAAAACGAACAGGGAGTGGTCGGCCTCCATCAGGCAGGTATCCCTGGCGAAATCAGCCCAAGCCTTTCAGCACGACTGATGGGACTCGATAAACTCGGTGTGGCATCCTATCTGCTGACACTCTACTCATCGCTTGCCGTTCTGACCGATGATGCTCTGGCTGTCCTTGAAAACGTAGAGGTAGGATACTATCACGA
>JAPLFE010000019.1 GCA_026390855.1 Chlorobiales bacterium
GGGTGCGCTTTGATATACTCCAGCGTCTTACGATAGGCAGCAAGAAACCCTCTCACTGTATCCGGTTTTTCCTTGATAAACCGATTAGAAGCAAAGATGAAGGAGTGCTGATAATGTCCGAAATAATTGACAGCACGCTCAAGTATCTTTCCGAAACCCTCCAGTTCTGCTTTTGCACCGAGAATTTCCGAACCAATTGTTGCCTCGATTCTCCCTGCCTGCAATGCAGCCAAAGAGTTTGCACTTTGACCAGAGTTCACTAACTGAAAATCTGAACTTTTGAATCCTTTAGCCTTGGCAATCATCAGAAATGCATCACTAGAACCTCCTCCAACACTACCAGGGCTAACCGCTTTGCCTTTCAATTCCGCAAAACTATTGTTTTGGGGTTTTGATATCATGACATAATTTTCGCCGGCATGTGGTGGCGACGCAACAATAGTAATAGGGACTCCTGCGGAAATTCCTACAAGAATAGGCGATCCAACAACACCCAAGTCAGCGTCACCGGATGCTGCAGCTGTAACACAAGCTGGACCGTTGGGTAGACTGACAATCTTAAGATCAATCCCCTGTTCTGCAAAAAAGCCTTTCTTTAAACCAAAGTTTAAAGGAAGATTCGTTCCGCCAATATTTGCAAATCGAATAACAGCTGGGGCCTTAACATTCTGGTCTGATATTTTTTCAATTTTCCTGGTACACCCTGTTACAAACACTGCAACCAGGAGTATCGGAAGGATACTTAGTCTGTTAACTATCGGCATTATGTTCAGCATCATGATTATGGTTGTTTAAATCTGTTTATTTTTCAATGCACTGCTACTTCGCCTCGCCATCTGTCAAAATAGCGCCCAAGCCTATCCAGCGTAAAGTCAAGGGTTATACCCGTTACTGCTACAACCAGCACGCCGGCAAAGACTTTATCGGTCTGGAACGTAGAACCTGCATACTGAATCATGTAGCCAATGCCTTCTGCACCCCCGAACACCTCTGCAACAATTACCCCCAGAAGACCACGACCAGCTGCAAGACGCAATCCGGTCATCAGAAAGGGTAATGAAGTCGGGAAAGCTATGCTCCTGAATATTTGCCATCGGGAAGCTCCATAGGCCCGGGCAACATGAATAAGGTCGGAATCAATCGTTGTCATGGCAACCCGAAGATTAACAATCAGAGGAAAAATGGCACTCATCAGCACGACAACTATCTTCGAGGTAATACCAAGCCCAAACCAGATTATGAACAGGGGCATTAAAGCAATACGGGGTGTTGCCTGCAGGGCAGCGATAAATGGACCAAAAGAGCCTCTGATGAGTTTGAACCAACCCAGCATAATCCCGAATGGAAAGCCGATAATAATTGCCGCACCATAGCCAAGAAGAAATTCTTTAGCGCTTACAGATAAATTTGCAAGAAGTGAACCATCCTTGATGATTGCGATCTCTGCAAGTACAACACGTGAAGGTGCACTGATAAAAAGCGGATTAACGAGTTTGAATTGAAAGAGAAGTTCCCAACTCACCAAAAACAGAGTGATAACACTTGATCCCAGCAGCAGGTTGAGAATTTTTTCCTTGTTCGCCTTGTTGGATTTTTGAAAAACCGTCACTTTTCTCATATCCCCCCTCCAATATTAGCATTACCTTCAATGATTGACCATATCTGGCTCATCAGTCCCCGAAATTCTTCTGAGTCCTTAATACAGCTTTTCCGAGGACGCGAAATAGGAATAGTGATATCAGCCAACACATAAGCAGGACGAGCCGCAAAAATGATAACCCGGTCGGACAGAAGCACCGCTTCGTCAATCTGATGGGTGACCATCAGGACTGTCTTGCCTACCTTTTCGCACAATTCCAAAAGTTCGTTCTGCATCAGTTCGCGGGTAATAGCATCAAGAGCAGCAAAAGGCTCATCCAACAGCAGCACCTCGGGATCACAAGCTAATGCACGTGCAAGGTTCACTCGCTGCTGCATTCCTCCCGACAATTGATAGGGATAATGATTTTCAAAACCGTTTAGACGAATCAAATTCACGTAGTAACTCGCCTTTTCTTTTGCTTCAGCAGGCTTCATTCCACCAAGTTCCAGTCCATACGTGATATTACGCCCAACCTTTCTCCATGGAAGCAAAGATGCCTTCTGAAATACCATAGCCCTGTCACTACCTGGCCCATTTACAATCCGGTCATTTACCCTTATTTCGCCGTACTGGTGTTTAACCAGGCCAGCAATAGAATTGAGAAATGTGGATTTTCCACAACCTGAAAGGCCGACGATCGTTACGAACTCCCCTTCCCTGACATCGAGGTTCACTTTATCAACAGCAACCATAGTATGGCCGGTCTGGTTATCGAGATAGCCGATCACAAGATTTTTGACGGATAGCTTTACCGAGCGATTATCCGGCAATTTTAACTGCTGTTGAAGGTCTGCCGGAAAACTCAACCTATTATCCAGCTCTTCAACTCCGGCATTAGGTAGAGTTGAGTGCCCCACTCTTTTAGCACTACCGTTTTCAGAGGCTACTATTACATTATTATTCGTCATATCTTACTCACAGCTATCTTCGGAAAAAGAACTCTTCCTTTGCTTCGACCAAGATATTTGAGCCTATTAATCTTGATCCTAAATATTGCCACACCAGCCAAATCGTTATTTACGATACAACGTTTAAATCGAGGAAACCTAGGTCCCATATCTTCAATAAATTATTTCAGGTTTTTTATCTGAGTCTCACTTAGACTCATTATTATATTTCCCCGTATTCAGGATTTTCTTCTATTATTCCCAGAAACAAAAAGCCGATCCTCTGAAAACATGAATCGGCTCCTTTATAAACTTGCTTATATATAAGTCTTACATGAGAACGATAACTTTTATGCCTAACCTTATTCGTAAGCAACAACAACATGAACTATTGGATATAATATTGGGGGACATAACAGTTATTTCGTCTTTGTTTGTGAACAAAACCAAGTAGTATTATCAATAGTTTACACTTAGCAGTAATTATACTGGTCTAAAATCAACAATAAAGCGAAGACTACAAATCCCTTTTAAACGGCATATTAGGTACCATAAATATGTTACATCGCTTGTCATTGGATACCTTTCAATACTATTTCACCATTTTCAAGCATCATACTCCCCAATTAATCTATAACAACTAACAGAAATAGATATACCGCATTCATGGTATTTTTATGGTATTCGTTTGTAAGTCATTAATATATTTTTCTTTATTAGCCATCATTTAATCGTATAAGAGATCATCAAAAGTGATCTACGTTAATTGTGAGTGCTACTCCTGTTATAACTATGATGATTTATGTATTTCTCAAAAATTGAAAAATAAGCAGCAAGGATTTAGCAAAAAGGTCGTCGAAGAAGTAAACCGGGTTATAAAGATGATTATTACACAAAGAGAAAGGACTGTTTCAGTATGAGAGCAAAACTCAATCTCTGTATGGTGATTTTTTTTCTCGCTGCTGTTTCCCCACTGCATGCTGAAGAGTCTGTGAGCTGGGAGCAGTGCGCGAGAGAAGCTGTCAAGGTCCATCCGGACCTCTATTCTGCTCTTGCTGTCATGCAACAGGCCGAAGCCGACAAACGCATCACGCAAGGAGCACTGCTTCCTCAGCTCAGTCTTGGCGTAAACTCTTCAGAGAACGGAACAGTGGGAAACAAAATCAACTCATCTTCGGCACTCTCATATTCCTTATCAGCTCAGCAGCTTCTCTATGATGGATGCAAAACGTCTAACCAGATTGCCAGTAACGCAGAAGCAATCAAAGCTGCCCAACATAACTACAACGCAGTTTCAGCCAATGTCCGCTTTGCCCTCCGATCAGCATTTACCCAATTGCTTAAAGCCCAGGATCTTGTCGGACTTGCCGGCGAAATCGCCGCACGCCGACAGAATAATGTCCGCCTGATCAGTCTGCGATACCAGGGCGGACGAGAACATATCGGCTCGCTTCGTCAGGCAGAAGCCGACCTTGCGCAGGCGCAGTTTGAGGTATCCCAGGCAAAACGCGGTCTTGTGCTTGCCGAGACAATCCTTGCCTCAGCACTTGGCCGCGATACACACCAGCCACTCAGGGTTCGGGCTGCATTCAAGGTCAGTGACCTGACGGAAAGAAAACCTGATCTTGCCCAGCTCGTAAAAAACCATCCTCTTTTTCAGCAGCTCGACAGCAAAAGCAAAGCTGCGCGTTTCGATCTTGATGCTTCCAGAAGTGCCTTTTCACCGCAACTCTATCTGACCTCATCGGTTGGTCGGGGTGCTTATGATCGTCTGCCGACCGATGCGGTGGACTGGAGTGCAGGGGTCACGGTTTCCGTGCCCATTTTTGAAGGTGGAGCCGGCAGGGCACGGGTTGCCAAAGCAAGTGCAGTTTTGAGTCAGCAGAATGCCCTTGAAAAAAGCGGCTTTCTGTTGCTCTTCAACGCGCTCGAACAAAGCTGGAAAAGTTTTCAGGATACCCGTCAGTCAGTTCTTGTACAAAACAAACAGCTTCTGGCAGCCAACGAGCGCTCTAAAATAGCCAACGCCCAGTATTCGAATGGTCTGGTGACGTTTAACGAGTGGGTGATTATTGAAAACAATCTGGTGAACGCAAAAAAGAATTTACTCAATGCCGGGGCAGATATGCTGATTGCCGAGGCTCAATGGATCCAGTCAAAAGGAGGAGCACTTGAAGGTAAGCAGGACTAAACTGATATGGGGCATTACAATTGCAATCGTTGTTATCGCTGT
>JAPLFE010000167.1 GCA_026390855.1 Chlorobiales bacterium
GAAATGGTGCCCATAAATGGCAAGCGTTACAGCATGTGGTAGAGCTTTCTGGCGGTGGAAGAAAGTCCATGTCAGCATTTTCCAGTACTGGAAACGTTCCCGACCTACCACGCCGAGCAAGACTGTTGAACGGAGGAAGGCAAGAATGTGACCGATCCGGAAGCTTTTTTTGAATTCTGGTGTCTGGTACTCGCGCAGAAGGGTTCTGATTCTTTTATAGTACTGTTTTGGGGCATAGAGCTGCGTCATCATATCGGTATATCCCTTACGCAGAATTTCCATATCCATTTTCGGAACAATGTTGGTATTGCTGTCTGCATTATCTCCGCTAGAGTTATGCAGCAACCTGCCCTCTTTTTGCATGCGCTCGTAGAGTTTTGTTCCCGGTAAAGCCTGAAGGATGCCGACCATGGCAGTGACGATGCCACTTTTCTGGATGAATTCAATCTGTTTCTGGAAAATCGATGGTGTGTCGCTGTCAAAACCAACAATAAAACCGCCCTGTACTTCCATACCGGCCTGCTGGATTTTTTTGATGTTCTCGAGCATGTCTCTCGAAGTATTATGCTCCTTGCCGCAGGCTTCAAGTGCTGTGCTATCAGGAGTTTCAATCCCTATAAAAACCTGGGTAAAGCCGGCTTTTACCATTAGCGACATCAGTTCAGAGTCATCAGCCAGATTTATCGAGCATTCGGTAAAAAATTTGGTTGTTGATTTATTGTTGTTTTGCCATTCAATCAACTGGGGAAGAAGTTCTTTTTTCAGGTAGCTTTTGTGGGCAATAAAGTTATCGTCAACAAAAAAGATACTGTCCCGCCATCCCATTTGTTTTATCCCATCAAGCTCATTGATAATCTGTGTGCTTTTTTTTGTGCGGATTTTATGGCCGAAAAGCGCAGTGACATTGCAGAAATCGCAACGGTAAGGGCAGCCCCTTGAAAACTGCACTGCCATGGCGACATACTTCTTAATGTCGAGTAGATTCCATTCAGGAACGGGAGTACGGGTAATATCAGGAAAAAGCCCTGAGCGGTAGAACTTTTGTGGAGTACCGTTATTCAGATCCTCGAGAAATGGTTGAAGGGTAAGCTCGGCCTCATTCAGTACAAAATGATCAACTGTAGGGAAAGCTTCAGGTTCCGAGGTAAAGAGCGGCCCACCGGCAACCACCTTCAGACCGGCCTTATTGCAAAGATCTATCATCTTTCGAGCAGATTCCTGCTGGACAGCCATGGCGCTGATGAATGCCATGTCAGCCCATGCTATGTCTTTTGAAGTAAGGACTGATACATTGAGGTCTACCAGTTTCCGCTTCCAGCCTTCAGGAAGCATAGACGCTATCGTTAATAGACCGAGAGGAGGAAGCGAGGCTTTTTTGTTTACAAACTTGAGCGCGTGCTTGAAACTCCAGAAAGTGTCAGGGAATTCGGGGTAGATCAGAAGAATATTCATTATTGCATTGCATTCGGAAAATCAGTTTGCTTTACTATCAAAAAAGAAAACCCTACTTAAGCTGAGCTTCATTTTTCTAATTAAAACGCTGAAAGGCCGCGATAAAGTTGCATACATACTAATATATGCGCTTGAACTAATATCTGTCAAGGGTAAATTTTTCGCCGAGATACATTTTCCTTACTTCAGGATTGGATGCTATTTCCTCAGGGCTTCCATGCATGAAGATACTGCCATCGAAAAGCAGGTAAGCATGGTTGGTGATAGAGAGGGTTTCATGAACGTTGTGGTCGGTAATAAGTACCCCGATATCTCGCTTGGCAAGCCC
>JAPLFE010000054.1 GCA_026390855.1 Chlorobiales bacterium
TGACAAGAATTTTTTCAATACCGGTTATCACTGTCGCAAGTTGTTCAATCGGAGAACCTTGCGAGAGAGAAATGACAAGGGAGCGTTCTGCTTCTCCAAAACCAAAGCATGCCGCAAGATCGCTGCTGATCGGCTCAACACCCTCCAGAGTTACAAAAAGCGCAACAGGTTGATAAGCTTTATTGTTTTTCAATGCGTCATAGAGAGGGGCAAGCAAAAGATTGCCAGGTCTGCCGCCGGCAACAAGGAGTAATTTTTTCACAGTACAAAAAAAGCTTTGTTACATTATAAGAGTAAGTGCTTTCCGGGACGCCATCAATATCTTATCCGCAATGCGAAGAGTCATTTCAGTTACGTTCTTGACTGCCAGTATTCTGGCACTTCAGATTATCTTGCTCCCGACTCTGAACCATAATACACTCCAGGCGGAAAAAAAGAAAATTATTCTCCAGCATGCCGATATCATCGAGGGAGGTGAAACCGAAGCCGGTTCATACCGCTCTATCATTGGTAATGTGGTGCTTCTGCACCACAACTTAACTCTGAAATGTGACCGCGCCACTAATTATGAGCAGGAAAATAAAATCGTGCTCACTGGAAACGTCTTCATGACCGATAATACCGTTGAAATCTATGGCGAAAATGGAGTGTACTATACCGACAGACAAACCGGAGAATTAATCGGAAACGTCAGGGGTCGTATGCTCGACAATTCGCTGGTCGCCAAATCGAAAAAAGCTGTGGTCAATAAAACAACCAGCCAAATCTGGCTCTACGATGATGCAATTGCATGGCATGACCGTCATCAACAGATCAACGGCGATATTATTCTTCTGCATCTAAAGGAAGTCGACACAAGCGGCAAACACAAAAGCATTGATGAAATACAAGTACACGGCAATGCTTTTTTCGCCGCCCAGGACACTCTTTCACTTTCGCCAATTGTATATGACCAGTTAAGTGGAAAAAAAATGGTGATTCTGCTTAACGATGCATCCAAGATAACTGGAATTACCCTTACTACTCAGGCAGAAAGCCTCTACCACCTCTATAACAATGAGCGAAAACCTCTCGGAATCAACTATTCCAGCGGGGATATGATCCGGATGTTCTTCACCGGCGGCGTCCTGAAACGGGTAAAGGTTACAGGAAATATCGAAGGTAAGCAGTACCCCGAGAGCTTCCGGGGTGATAAAAAAATTAATCTGGCAAAGTTTGCCTGGAGAGAAAAGGAAAATCCGTTTAAACAGCAGAAAAGCCTCCCCTGATCCGGAAGGCTTTTCTCTGAAACAAAAAGGGAAGAAAATCAACAGAGCTCTACTTCGCTAAAGGGCAGCCTCCACCCGAACATGCTCCCGTTGAACAAGGAGCCGGAGAGGCTGAACTTGACTCTTTCTTGCTGCTGGTATAGTCTGTTTTATAAAACCCGGATCCTTTCAGCACAAATCCACCTTCAGCAGTAATCACACGCTCAAAGGTCTCTTTCTCACATTTCGGACATATTGTCAAAGACTTATCTGACATTTTCTGGACAATCTCAAGATCATTCCCGCAGTTTTTGCAATGATACTGGTAAGTCGGCATATCTATTTTTCTCCTTGATTAATCTCTTTCTGACTGTTATTGTTCATCGTCAGGACTTTGTTTAAAAAGTCCATAGGTCCCATGATGGCTGCGTTAACGTATATAATTATATTTCCCAAAATAAAAAAGCTGTCCCCGTGATCACAAAAACCAGGGCTGTAATATTACGAGAAACCAAATACAGTGACCAATCAAAGATTTGCTCGGTCTACACCCGCGAATTCGGTAAAATCTCAGTAATCATTAAAGGGGTACGCAACCCAAAAAACAAGCTCTCTGGATTGTTCAGCGCAGGTAATGTTATCGATCTGATACTCTACAAAAAAAGCAATCGCGATATCCAAATTGTTACTGATGGTAACCTTATTTTAAGCCCAATGGTTCCCGCTCCGGACATTGATAGATTCGCTATCCTTTACCGGATCATCGACCTTGTAAGGCATACAACAGAGCGTGATGAAAAAAACCTTTCGCTTTTCACCCTGCTGACAGGAACCCTGGAACAGCTCTATCGTAACGGAATCAATTTCCAGCAGCTTTACACATGGTTCCTTTTACGGTTTATTTCAATACTTGGTTTTCAGCCATCCCTTCGTTTTTGCGTCTTAAGCGGCACAGAACTTTTGCCTGCAGTTAAGACGATGAAGCTGAAAGAACTTTATTTTGTCATGAACCCTGGTGGACTCTCACTACCCGGAGCTTCAGAAGAATGCAGTGCAAAAAAATACCTCATCCCGGTGCGCCTCGCTACGCTGTTAAATGCCCTGGCTTCAACCCGCCTTCCTTCCGGTGACTCGCTCAAGGCTGAGCCCGGTGACATTGAAACCCTCTGGCATCTGCTCCAGGAGTATTGTTCGCTCCATTTGGGATATACCAGGCCAAGCAAAAACCTCTCCATCGTCTCACAAATCCTCTTGAAATAGCCTCCTCATCAGTTTTTGGGGTTTTATATCTTCCGGAGTATTTCTATCTTGACCAAACATTTTATTACTCTTTCAACGTCTTGTTCAATCCTAAAAAGAATTGTCCGACATGCCTCAACTAACCAGATCAGCTGAACTCTTTGAAAAAGCAAAGAAGTTTATTCCCGGCGGAGTGAACTCTCCAGTGCGCGCATTTAAATCCGTTGGTGGAAATCCCATTTATATGGCTAAAGGGTCGGGGGCATATATGACCGACGTTGACGGCAACACCTATCTTGACTATGTCGGCTCATGGGGACCGTTTATTCTCGGTAGCATGCATCCAAGAATAACCGCTGCACTTGAATATACCCTCAAAAACATCGGCACAAGTTTTGGCACCCCGATCGAAATGGAAATTGAAATTGCCGAGCTCCTTTGTAAAATAGTCCCATCGCTCGAAATGGTCCGCATGGTCAACAGCGGAACTGAAGCAACTATGTCTGCAGTACGACTCGCAAGAGGTTACACCGGCCGCGATAAAATCATTAAATTCGAAGGGTGCTATCACGGCCACGGCGATAGCTTCCTCATCAAGGCAGGCTCAGGTGCCCTGACACTCGGTGCTCCCGACAGTCCCGGCGTCACTAAAGGCACCGCGATGGATACGCTCAATGCTAAATACAACGATATCGAATCCGTAAAACTCCTTGTCAATGAAAACAAGGATAAGGTTGCAGCTATCATCATCGAACCGGTAGCAGGCAATACCGGTGTTATCCCTCCAAAAGCAGGGTTTCTTGCTGCCCTGCGCGAACTATGCGACAAAGAAGGTATTGTCCTGATTTTCGATGAAGTAATGTGCGGTTTCCGTGTTGCTCTCGGCGGCGCACAGAGTCTTTATGGCGTCACTCCTGACCTGACCACAATGGGCAAGATTATCGGTGGAGGTCTTCCTGTCGGTGCATTCGGTGGTAAACGCAAAATCATGGAACGCGTTGCCCCTCTAGGCGATGTCTACCAGGCTGGTACCCTTTCAGGCAATCCTCTGGCACTTACAGCAGGCCTTGAAACACTTAAAATCCTTATTGAAGAAAATCCGTATCCAGAACTTGAACGGAAAGCTGCAGTTCTTGAATCAGGTTTCAGTGATAACATGAAAAAACTCGGTCTGAACTACGTGCAGAACCGTGTTGGCTCTATGTCATGCCTCTTCTTTACTGAAACTCCGGTTGTAAACTTCGACAGTGCTATCACTGCCGATGTAAAAAAACACGGTAAATACTTCCATTCAATGCTTGAT
>JAPLFE010000061.1 GCA_026390855.1 Chlorobiales bacterium
CGTAGCAGCTCCTGTACCAAGAGACTGCAGGGAGTAAAATAGACCTTGCGGCCTTTCCGAATCAGTTCCTGACCGATAGCGCAGAGCAGGTGTGTTTTACCGCTGCCGGGGTTCCCGAATGCCAGGATGTTCTCTTTGTGATCTACAAACGAACCATCTATAAGAGAGCGAACCTGTTGAACGACATTTACCGGCACTCTTTGCAGATCGAACGTTTCCATGTTCTTGTTTCGGGCAATTTTTGAGAGCTTTAGGTTTCGCTCTATGCGACTGTTGTGCCGGTTAAGACACTCCTGTTCGGCCAGTTCCAGCAAGTACTGTTCGTAGCTCAACGACTCCTGTCGGGCCTGAACAGCCAGTTCGGCATAGCGCTCTCTCATGGCACCTAACAAAAGCTCTTTGAGGTAGCCGTTTAACAGGGATGCTGTATCTTGTCTCTTAACCATGAGCTACCTCCTTGCTAAAGCAGTCAAAGAGTGTATCGTAGGCGAAGAGGTCGACCTTAAGGATATTGACATCCTTCACTCCGGTAGTAACTGGCTTAGCATAAAGTTGGAGCTCGACACTGTCAAACGATATCGGTTGTTCGGCTGCTAACAGTTCTCGCAATATCGCTTCCACACGGGACTCATTTTCTGTTGCCGCCAGATGGAGTATTTTACCGGTAATTCTCAAAAGCGCCGGGCTTGCGAACCAGCTAGTCAATGAGATGACGATACTGTATCTTGCATTTTTGTTCACCCTTCAATCTTGGCAAAACATCAATTTTCCTTTGCGCATACCAGATTTCGATTCGCTGTGAGTAAACACGAGCTTCGACATACTCTCCAATAAGACGGCTGTGTACCGAGTAGGTGTTGTGCCGGAGTCGTATCGTGGAGCTTGGGCCAACCTTTACCTTCTCTTTTTGACAATCATTCATTCGGCGCTCTGGAAGAGCTTTGATGATCTTCAGTTCTTCCTCAAACCGATCTTTGCGACCGGAGTTGAGCTGCATAAAGAGCTTCTGTAAAAAGGCCTCATACTCTTCACGGGTAGGAAAATCACGGTAACCACGCAAGGACAAGGACTGATCAACTGCTTTTTTAAAGCGGTGGTGACGTTGCTCTATATCTCCGTTTTCATTAGCCTGAGCTACCTGGATTTTTTCACCCTGCAAGCCATAATGGTCGAGCAGTTCTTGATACCGCCTTGTAAAAACTTCCGGGTTGCATTCTTTGTTGACTGCAGCAGAAAGCTGGTCGGTACGATGCCTTTGGGGGACACCACCTAGCTTCCATAACGCATTTTGCAAGCCTTCACTCAAACTTTCATAGCTCTCTGAAAAACAGATGTTCCCGGCCTCCCAGTTCGAATAGGTCAAAACAAAATGGTAGACTAAATGCTTAAAGGCCTGGCCATTGATGGTGACGTTCAAGTGAGTCATGTTCGTAAAATCAGATGCACACAGTTGACCGGGATAGTGCACCTGAGGAAAAAACACCTCTCTTGCCGGTCCTTCGGTGGCTCGCCATACTTTAATCTGCCGTTGCAAGCATCGCAACTGACCATCAGAAAATATTCCTGGTTGCTCTCGCTGTAGAGCCTCAAACAGAGTTTTGGCTTCCAAGCCTGGATTGAGTGTCAGCCTTTTCTTGATTGCAGGCCATTGCGCCTCAAATGGATTTTGCCGAGTGCGCCAGTTCCGTTCTTTCTTTGCCTGATCAGGCAGCAGACCAGACTTCAGATATTTTCGGGCAGTTTTTTCATCCATCCCCGCCTTTGCAGCGGCGATTGCCTTTGTTTTTTCGGTGTTGCTTAACATGAATAACCTCCTGACCTGTTGAACAGTTACCATCCAAACCTCCCGTTTTTTCTGAAGTTACGGGTTTGGAAGAGTTAATTCCCTTTCGGGGACATCGGGAATTATAGTTGTCGTCAGGTGGGAATTTATTCAGTCGCTAATCACACACGTTCATTCCGACTAAGAGGTTAAAACCGCTATTCACTGGATGTACATTCTTACAAAAACAAATGAAGGACCGTAAATTTTGATGTTACAATCCTTCATCTTTATTAATCATTCCTGTCTTTCAGAGGAGACAAGCATCACAAATGTGTGTTTTTTCCTACACTTGCAGCGGGTCAAAAGTCACCCCTGCAACCTGTTGTTATGTGCCAGCCCTTTCAAAGAAACTCCTCGCTCAGGAGAAGCATTGCGGAAGCTGTTGCATTAACCATATAGGTTGCGACGTGCTCAGGAACAGGTTTTGGCTGCGTGCCAGCACCATGTGATGAGCTAAGGCGATTACGCAATGTTGCGATCAAAATAAGAGGTTGCTCCCAAAAACCCTCCAACTGACCGTTTGCCAACAATGCTTTCAGCAGTACAGATGCCGTATCGGTCTGCTTGAAGGTAATTGAACTCTTGTCACAAAGAACCTTCATTACGCTCTCGAAGGCGCTTCCACATTTGGTTAAACAATCACCAAAGTCGCCTTTTCTGTGATCTTCTAGAGCTGCCAGAAACTCCTTGTTTGCGTGTTGGAACGCTGAGCCAGTCAGTAGACCAAGAGCCGGTTCAATCGCATTCTGGTGGAGGATTTCGCAGTCCTTTCGAATTATGCGCGGAAACTCAGCTATCTGCATTCCCGAAGTTGGAGTGCCATGCGAGATGGTATCGAATTTTTCCATTGTGTAACCAGTCAAATGGTATGGAAGATTATCGATTTGAAAGAATTGGTTGATGCTTGGCACTAGCGCATTGTCTGGCCACGATATTCCGGGGAGGTCCGATCGAAAAATCAATTCGATGACGTCGAGAAAATGTTCATCGCTACACACCCACAGGAATTGAAGCAAATCCTCGTATGGTTGGGATTTTGAATCAGTGAGTCGGACCTTGCCATGCAGATAAGAAATCCGTCGATGTAGTATTGTTATAAAATGTTCAAAGCTGCCATTCAGTTGATCCTGCAGTAACATGATCAGTCGATTACGAAACGTCGGAGACAATGGCCGTCTTTCTGTCTTTTCAGCTGGCACTTCACGTCTCGAAAAAACGTTAAACAGGTTACTAAACACGCTCGACTCCTCGTGGAACTTAACAATAATAAGATGGATCCGCCTATACCGCAGATTTTTTGATTCTAACCCTTATGTAGGCGGAAATTTGATTTCCGCAGATTTCGGCAATTAACGACCAGCAGTTTGACGTAGTTTAATCTACAAGCTTTA
>JAPLFE010000145.1 GCA_026390855.1 Chlorobiales bacterium
ATGAAAATACCCAGGCTACCGACAGAGAATAGACCGAATAAAGAAGTACCGGGCGCCACCGCCCGACCTCTTTTTTCATCACACCAATAGCCGCAACACAAGGAATATAGAGCAGTACAAATACCATCAAGCTTAAGGCTGTTGCCCGGTTGAATGAAGGGTCATTTCTGAGAATCGATTTCAGCTCCTTCGGCGCTCCATCACTCTGTCCAATAGAATAGATAGTGCCCATACTGGAAACGACCACCTCTTTTGCGGCTAATCCTGTTACAAGGGCAATACCGATCCTCCAGTCAAAACCAAGCGGCCTGATCATTGGCTCAAGCACTTTTCCTGCTCTTCCGGCCAAAGAGTACTCAAGTTGTTCCGACTTGATACGAACATCAAGAGCCTTCTTTCGAGCATTTTTTTCAGATGCACTCAAGCTGCTTCCAGTGATACGCGCTGTTCCAACCGAAAGAGCTTCATCCAACGACGCTTGGTGCGGATAATTGCTAGCTGCCCAAATAATAATGACGGCTGATAAAATAAGCGTCCCTGCTTTTTTCAAATACATCAAAGCTTTCACCCTGGCCTGAAAAAGTACCGAGGAGAGGGTCGGCCATCGGTAAGGAGGCAACTCCATAACAAACGGCTCGGAATCCATTTTAAGAATGGTAGATTTCAAAAGCCATGCTGTCCAGAGTCCGACGACAATCCCGAGCAGATAGATACCAAACATGACATTAGCCGCCACAGCAGGTGCAAAAAAAGCAGCGGTCAGCATCACATAAACCGGAAGTTTTGCTCCGCAGCTCATAAAAGGAATAATCATGATGGTTGCAAGCCTGTCAGTCTGACTTTTAAGCGTCCGTGTAGCCATCATTGCAGGAATGGAACAACCGAACCCCGTTATAAGAGGGATAAAGGACTTTCCATGAAGGCCAAAACGATGCATCACCCGATCAATTACGAAAGCTGCACGGGCCATATAGCCGGAAGCTTCAAGAAATGAAAGCCCTATGAAGAGAAGGACAATATTAGGGAGAAAAATCAGGACACCACCAACTCCCGCAATAATACCATCAACAACAAGAGAACGGAGCGTATCATTCGACAGAATAGGTCCGATACTGGCGGCAATGGTACTGAAAACAAATGCAAGCCAACCAGTAAAAAGTGATCCGAAAGAAAAGGTAATCTGAAATATCGCCCAGACTACCAGCAAAAAAAAAGGCAACCCAAACACTCTGTTCAAAACCACCATATCGATATAGTCAGTAACAGTAGCCTTTCCTTCTTCCGGTTGCCTTACACACTCTTTCATGGCTCCACGAATAAAAGCATGACGATCTTCCGTAATAAGAATCTCCGGCTCAGAATCGTGCAGATGATCAGCGTCCCTGATTGCATCCTGAAGGGCTAACTCGACTTTCACCCAAACCGGATACTGCTGAACCTGGTGATATACCTCCCGATCATTTTCCAGAAGTTTGATGGCGAGCCAGCGGGCATTGAATACGCCAAGCTCTTTTTGATTGGAAATCAGTCTGGTAATTTTTTCGACCGATGCCTCAAGTTCATGACGAAAAAAAAGCTTGTTTTTCCGGATCTGGATATCTTTCTGAAATACCCGGATGATATGATCAAGCAGAGAATCAAGTCCCGTCTTCTTTTTAGCCGATGTCGGGATAATATGACAACCGAGAAGAGTCTGTAACTGCTTGATATCAATAGCAATACCCTTTTCCTGCACTTCATCAATCATATTCAGTGCAACAAGGAAATCAACCTCCATCTCCATAAGTTGTGTTGTCAAGAGAAGGTTCCTTTCAAGGTTGGGCCCTTCAAGAACATTAACAACAACATCAGGACGATCCTTGATAAGGTACTCTCTTGTAACAATCTCTTCCGGAGTGTATGGGGTAAGCGAATAGGTCCCAGGAAGATCAACCACCTTGATCCGATATCCCTTGTAATCAAGATACCCCTCATGTTTTTCAACAGTGACACCGGGGAAATTTCCGACTTTCTGATGAGCGCCGGTCAGAGCGTTAAATAGCGATGATTTTCCGCAATTCGGATTTCCAGCAAGGGCAATACTGATCTCTTTATTTTCACTCATACCTTACCTTTTAACCTCCATCGGGCTATTTTTTTACCTGATAAGGGTTCACTTTCACAACCATCTCTGAATTTACGTACAACAATCCCGTTCGCTTCATTCTTTCTCATCGCCAGAAGAAGCCCTTTAAAAATAATTTCTATCGGATCACCCAATGGGGCAACTCTCAATACTTTTAAACGGGTACCTTTTATCAGTCCCAAATCCATAATTCTTCGCCTTACCGCGCTTTCTGCCTTTACAGACGTAACCTCAGCCTTATCACCGACCTTCAATTCCGATAACAGCATTCAACCATCTCCTGCGAAACAATAAAAAAATAAATAGGACTAATTATAACCTAAATAACAATCAGTACCCAGGAAAAATTGCATGTCTTTTTCTCTGGCAACAACCAAAAGAATACCCTTGAAAATGAGAATCCACTGAAAAGGAGGGAGGAAAGCAGCTATCCGTGTACCGTAGGCAAACCAGGAAAGGGTGGCCAACCCATAAGATTGCCCCCTATAAGATGCCCGTGAATGTGAAAAACGCTCTGCATGGCATCCTTTCCATTATTAAATACCAACCTGTAACCAGTATCCCTGATACCGAGAATTCCCGCAACCGTACTGGCGGCGAGAAGTATATGCCCGGCTATCGCTTCATCTTCCTGAGTCAGATCGCTTAACGAAGCAATATGCTTGATAGGAATAATCAGAACATGCTGAGGAGAAACGGGTGTTATATCCTTGAACGCCAGAACGTGATCGTTACGATAAACGATTGTAGCAGGAATCTCTCCTCTCACTATCCGGCAAAACAAACAATCATTGTTCATGTGTGTCATATTCTCTTGAAAGGCCGCCATTAAGGTGCTTTAACTACGGACAGCGAAGCACTGCCACTGCCTATTATAAGGGCAACGTTCAGCTTATCTTTTGTCCCCGAAACACTACCACTTTCACCTTGATCGGAAGTGACAATTGTTGCAACAGTTTTAAACCCGCAGCTTTTAAGATTACTCTCGTAATCCTTAACTATATTTCCCATAACATTCTCGCAAACGACTGTCCAACTTTTCCCTTCAGGCATTGTTGAACGTGTTACAGCCTTTATTTTACCATAGGAAAACTTCGGAACTTCAGTTGGCATATCAGTCGGCCAGACCGCGCTATTTCCCTGAATTTCAATTTTCTTCCCCTCTGATTCAATCGTTATGTTCTGGCCACCGGATTTGATGTCAACCTTCTTACCTGTCGACTGCTCGATAGCTTTTTCAACAAGCACATCTTCGATCTTTTTCTGGCAGGAGGACAAGGTTACACCGAGAGACAGGAGTGCAAAAAAAATCCCGATGGAGCGAACTTTTGATGGTATAGGCATAATGAAAAATAGGCTATGTCATGAAAAAATTCCAAGTAAACGACATGATCATAATGTACAGCAAATGAGGCTGAAGAGAAAATATTTGTATCCCTTCCCCCATTAACGAGTTCAACTCACTGGCGAGAAAAATCTATCACTCTGCCGGGGTATTATCTTCCGCCTGCCCTTCAGCCGATTTAGTAACTTCAGACAATCTTGAAGCAAGCACTTTATCTATTCTCTGACCGTCCAGATCAACAATCTCCAGTGTCCAGTTTTCCCAAGTCATCATATCACCAGTCCTCGGCATGCGCCCTAGCAGCCACATCATAAGACCACTAAGGGTGTGATAGAGCCCTTTATCCTCTTCTGGTACACTTTTCAACTCAAGCGTGTCTTTGAGTTCGGGCACAGGAATGAGACCATCAAGCAGCCAGGAACCATCCTGACGCTGTATGGCCCATGAATCCTCAAGATTACGAGGAACAAACTCTCCGGTAACGGCCTCAAGCATATCCTGAAGGGTCACTAGTCCCTGGATTTCTCCATACTCATCAACAACAAAAACCATCTGTGTACCAGAAGTCCTGAAATGGTCAAGCAACTCCATACCTGTAAGAGTTTCCGGCACGTAAACACACGGCTGCAACTGCGAGGTAAATTCTGTAAGTCGACCTTTCAGGGTCTTCGACAAAAGCTGTTTAGAATTGACAACCCCGAGCAAGGATTGAAGCCCGCCATTGCAAACAGGAAAACGAGAATGTTCCGATTCTGTCACTCTGCTTATGTTTTCTTCAAGTGGTCGAGAAACATCAAGAAAAATAATGTCCGCTCTCGGAACCATCAAGGTACCAAGTTGACGGTCATCAAGGCGGAACACATTGCGAACCATTTCATGTTCATGCTGCTCGATAACACCAGCTTCCGACCCCTCCTCAAGCATTGCATGAATCTCCTCTTCAGTAACACTCGGCAAAGTCTGCGGATGCTTCCCCATCAGCTTCAGAATAGCATCTGTCGATACCGTAAGCAGCCTGCCAAATGGACGGGTCATGGTCGAAAGCGTAAGCATGGGACGAGCAACCAGGCAGGCGATGCCTTCTGGATTGAACATACCAAGCCGCTTTGGAACAAGTTCACCGATAACAATAGTGATATAGGTAATTGACAGAACAACCAGAACAGTAGAAATAATATGACTTATTTCTGGATCTACACCGAACATTTGGAGTCTGCTGGCGAACGGACTGGCGAGAGCTCCTTCCCCGACAATACCATTCAAGATCCCAATAGAGGTAATACCGATCTGGATGGTCGAAAGAAAACTTGACGGTTCTTGACCAAGCTTCATGGCAACAGCCGCAGCTTTTTCTCCATCCTCTGCAAGTTTTGATAGACGGGAGCGCTTTGCCGTTACCAGCGCTATTTCCGACATAGCAAAAAGGCCGTTAATTATAATCAGAAAAAAAAGTAAAAGTATTTCCATACACTATGGTTTGAGCTTTTCGGGATAAGAGATAACCGCATTTTATCTACCACAGGCAACCCACTGGTAGAATCCCATAAAGCTCTGTTCTTACGCCATTAATCATTATTACTATGTTACCAACTACACTTTTATTCTGCTAATTCCAAACAATCAACCAACAGTTTACCTGTGAGCAGAAAAAAATGTTTTTACTTTTGCAATCAGCTGATTTTCTGTCAATCGATCACAGGATTCAACTGTAGTTACTTTTTTATGAATACCATTTGACTTTTCTATCTCTTTAGCGAGTTCTATTTTTGCCTCTCCAGGGCCGAAAATTACCAAGTTGGCAGAATCACTAAGCAACTCAATAACTTTTTGATAAAACGAATGATACTGGTGTTTTCGACGCTCTTCGTCGACATGTTCATTCGATACAGTCTGCGCAACCGATGTTCCTCCTGATTTCCATCCACCAGATGGCTTATGATGTCTCTCAGCACCTGACTCAATGTGCTGTACTGAAGCTTTCTCGCCTTCAATTGAAACTAAAATAGCTTCTTTGTGATCAATCCAAAGTCCTGTGTTTTTTCTCATGGCTATAAACCTCCATCAGTGTTAATTTGACATTTGATCCTTATTAGACTAACAGATTTTCAATGAAAAGAATTCATCACCTTGAAATATAACCAATACCCTGCCTTCCCTGTCTTATTTTGAGCATTCAGAAAGTTAAGACGACACATCAGTCCTTCTTTTATTATACCTCAAAATCATCATCTCCCGAAATAATCTATAGCCACCTTAAAGCAAATTAAGCTATAAGCGGATTGCTTTAAACTTCATTTTAAAAAGCCTTGGGTTGTTGAAATAAAGCATCCCCGCAGCAGAGCTACGGGGTATTAGAAGAGGCGCAACTGCTGTGAATGCAGTTTTTTGTACTCCGATTCACGACCTTGGCTCTGAACATAGGCTTTGATCGTGTTTTCATCACCATGCTTTCCAACAGT
>JAPLFE010000124.1 GCA_026390855.1 Chlorobiales bacterium
CTTTCTCTTTCTGCTTGTGCTGCCTTACCACCTCCTCATTTAATCCAAGCCCCTCGTGACGACCTCTGGCCCAAAGCCCTACACTTGCCGGACGCAATGCAATCCCACCTGCAGCATAGTATGGATCGACGCTCTGCCCTCCCTGAACAAAGATTACGGGAGCACCATTCTCTCGACTCTTGGTTATACGGTCATTCATCGTGAGCAAGAGGTAATGGTTCTTGATAGCGCTTGGAAGATGAATATCACGAGACAAACGTACCCCGGCATACTTCTTTTGCGTATACGCAAATGGGTATCTGTTTGGTGCAATCTCGGTCATAAAATGCCATACATCCGCAGCACTTGCACTAGATCCATCGCGAAACTGGATCGCTTCCGTTGCTTCAAACTCTTCACGCAATTCAGGCGGATATTCGTATAGATCTGTGTTTGCCATTCTTAAATTTCTCTATGTTATAGTTATGTAATGTCAATGAGGTAATTCGAGCTCTTTTCCCTGATTTTTCAGGACCACAAGCCCTCTTTTTTGGAAAAGTTACGAGCAAGTACCGCTGCGCCAAGAGCACCGATAAGCTGTGGATCAATTTCAGGCTTGACAATGGTGACTTTCAATGCCTCTTCAATCGCTGTTTTCATTCCGTTATTCTTGGCAACTCCTCCTGAAAAAAAGACATCGCTTGTTATACCAACTCTTGCAAAGAGTCCTGAAATTCGATTCGCAATTGCATGATGAATCCCATTAAGAATATTTGCAGGCTTTTCACCTCTAGCGACGAGAGATATCGTTTCCGACTCTGCAAATACCGTGCAGGTACTGCTCATAGGTACAAGCTCTGTGGCAGACAGGGATAAAGCTCCCAGATCTTCAAGCTTCACTTTGAAAACACCAGCCATTACTTCAAGAAAACGTCCTGTCCCTGCAGCACATTTATCGTTCATGGCAAAATCAACTACTGCTCCATCCTCATCTATCCGGATAGCTTTACAGTCCTGGCCACCCATATCAATGATCGTCCGGACGGTTGGATGCAGGAAGTTGGCGCCTTTAGCATGACAGGTAATTTCTGTGACAGCCTTATTTGCGTAGGGGGCTGAAACTCTACCATATCCTGTCCCTACGATATAGGTAAGATCCTCTTTTTTCAGTCCAGCAGTATCCAATGCAAGGTTCAGTGCATTCAGTCCACTTTCTACTGAGTCAAACCCACTCGACACAAGGCCTGTCGCAAATACCTTCCCATCTTCCAGAATCACGGATTTTGCTGCCAGTGATCCCACATCAACTCCAGCAAAAAAATTTCTTTTTAACGACATCTCATACTCCGGGTTTTAGATTATTAAATAATTGACTCGAAAAATATACTATCTCTTATTTATGAATAAAGGAAGCCGATCCTTTGACATCAAGAATCGGCTTCCTTATAAACTTACTTGTATTATCAAGTGCTACTTTGGGGCAAAAACTTTTCAATCAGAATATTAGAGTTAGCAACAACAACATATAATATTTGAGAAGGCACTAAATATCATAAAAAAACTTTTCTGATTATTTTTGATTTCCATTAATTACCAATAATTAAAAGGACCTTTATCTTGGAAAATTTATACCGTATTTAGGTTAATAAAATCCTAAAAAACTATACATAAAAAAATCCCGTTTAAGCGGGATATTATGTACCATAAATAGGTTACAACCAGTATAATAGGACGAATTGAAAGCGCATATATTTCTACTTAAACTCCCTGACTTTAAACAATACTCCAAGTGATTCTGCAATTTTCCGACAGGCATCAAGATCAACTCCATGAACATTCACAACACTTGCAATCACGATTGGTATCTGTTTTTTTGCATCTATGATAAAGTCGCAAATACCTCTAAATCCATCCAATCCGAATGGAGTATTGGATAACTGAAGATATGAGGCGGCATCAGAAGCGTTTAAGCTCACAGAAATAGAGTCCACAAGACCGATCAATTCCGGAATGATGTTGCGACCGTGAACCAAGTTGGCCTGGCCATCAGTATTGATGCGAATAGGATAGCCAAAGGTCCTTTTTATCTCTTGTGCTACCCGGATGACCAAATCGAGCCGGATAAGAGATTCACCAAACCCGCAAAAAACAATTTCAGCGATTCCGGTCGGCTCGCTAATAGCCGCCATAACCTCTTCGAAAGTGGGCTCAACGGCAAGAAATAAATCATTACCCTGCAAATCGTACTTTTCAAATTTTGGACAGAAAATGCAGGTATTGGAACATCTATTGGTGATGTTAAGGTAAAGGAAGTCTCGTATTTTGTATGCGATTGTCGGCTTATCTCTTGATGGAGCGACCGCCTGTATATATTCTGACATTAAAGCATCCTAAAAAATTGTTCACACTCACTAAACGAGAACCGCGGGAAACCCTGCATTGATCATAACTTCTTTCAGCTGCTGAAGACCTATACGACTGTCATCAAAGCAGACTGTAACAGTTTTTGACAGCAAATTTATCCTAACCCCACGAACATCAGGAATCTCTTCTATTGCCAAACCAACCTTCTCGGCACACTCTTTAGATTCAATGGTCGGAACTGACCATTCTACTTCCATAAATTCCTTATGCACACACTCACATGCCATTCTCATGACTCCAATTTTGTTACCCAATCAAATTCTTCACTCAAATTCACCCAAGTAATGAGCTACCTATTTCACCTTTCCAGTAGGTCGTTTTCTTTTCAACCCATACCAAGAGATAATTAACCACTAACCCCAGTATAGCCAGCGCCAGAATACCTGCATACATTTCCGGAACCATAAAATTAAACTGGGCATTCTGGATAAAAAATCCGAGGCCAGATTTTGCACCAATCATTTCAGCTGCAATAACGACCATCAAAGAAATTTTTGCCCCTAATCTGGCTCCGATAGCTATTGACGGAATACTGGCAGGCAGAATTACTTTGCGGAACAAATCCCAATCTGAGGCCCCCATGGATTTGGCTGCCTTGATGTAGATTTGGTCAACACTCTTAACCCCACTGATCGTATTCATCAACAGTTGCCAACTCGCCCCATAGAAAATAATTGCGATTTTAGATGGCTCACCAAGACCGAATAACAGAAGAAAAATTGGTAAAAGAGCAAATGTTGAGACATTCCTCAAACTTTGCACCAACAGGTCGGTATATCTTTCAAATTTGTTGTACCATCCCATCAAAAATCCAAATGGCACGGATATCAAAAATGCAAGCCCAAATCCGATAGCTGATCTTTGAAGACTGACTATGACATGCATTAACAATTTTCCCGACACAATGAGGTCAAACAGTGTCTGTACCGTCGTTGAAAACGGAGGAAGAAATAACGTATCAATAATACCAAGGCGGGGCAATGCCTCCCATAAAGCAAAAAACGCAAGCACAAGAGGTATTCCACGTGACCATGTATTCAAGCCTTCCAGTAATGGCGCTATCCGATTATTATACCAAGTGCAATCGATTGTTCGAGCTTTTTGAACAACCCCGGCAGGCACAACCAGTTCTTCTGACATAGTAAGTCTCCTTGATTCTATGAGTTTTTTGATGAGCTACTCAGTAAACACTGGCGCAAGTTTCCAATCCTGTTGAGCTTTGTTTACCTCAGCCTTAAGTGCACCCCATACTTTATGGCGATTAGCGGCAAATTCATTGCTGGATCGCAGCTCTGCGTTTCTTGGTCTTGGCAGATCAATCTCTATTATTTCTTTAATCCTTCCGGGACGGGCTGTAACAACAGCAACCCGATCAGCAAGAAAGACAGCTTCGTCAATACTGTGAGTTACAAAGATTACTGTCGTCTGGGTGCCCTCCCATATCCTGATCAGTTCGTTCTGAAGAATTTCGCGAGTCTGAGCATCAAGAGCTGCAAACGGCTCGTCCATCAATAATACTTCCGGTTTTGTGGCAAGCGCCCGAGCTATGGCAACCCTCTGCTGCATACCTCCGGACAGCTGGTAGGGAAATCGATCTTCAAAATCAGATAACCCAAACAGGGATAGCAGCTCTCGGGCAATCTTAACCCGCTCTTCTTTGAGAACTCCACGCGATTCAAGCCCAAATTCAATATTCGATAGAGCAGTTCTCCAAGGAAACAGTGCATACTGCTGAAAGACATAGGCTGTTTTAGAACTTGGCGCTTCCACTGGTTTGTCATCCAGATAAACAACACCACTAGTCGGATTACTCAAGCCTCCTACCAAATCAAGAAAAACCGATTTCCCGCTGCCACTCGGCCCCACCAATACCAGGAATTCCCCTTTTTTAATTTTCAGATCAAAGCCGCTCAGCACTTCAATCTGATTGGAGGCAACACCATTATTATTAATATTTTGGCCTTGCTTGAGCTGAAACTTTTTATTGACCTTTTCAGCAATTATTATGTCCATAACCATCTCCCTGGGATGCTTTGTTTATGTATATATTTTACGTCCACATCCTCAATTCAAGCAAATTCCTCTTGCAGTAGTCCTGCCTGATGCAACTGCCAATAATACCCCTGCCGCCTGAGCAAATCGCCATGATTACCATTCTCCACGATTCGCCCCTGTTCCAGAACACAAATTGTATCCATCTGCTGTACAGTGGACAAACGATGGGCAATGACCAGTAGGGTGCGGCCAGCTGATACACGATGGATGGCCCGCTGAAGAACCTCTTCTGTCCGGGAATCAAGACAAGCCGTTGCTTCATCAAGAATGAGGATACGAGGATCAAATATCAAGACACGAGCAAAAGAGAGCAGTTGTCGCTCACCAGCAGAAAGAGTGCTTCCCCGCTCCGAGAGAATCGTTTCATATCCCTGATCCTGTCTGAGAATAAACGGCTCTGCCCCCACAAGCCTGCAGGCCTCCCTAACTTTTTCAGCAGGAATCTCAGGCCGGAAGAAGCGGATATTATCGATAATAGTGCCAGAAAAAAGTGTGACGTCCTGCTGAACAATCCCAACTGTTTGGCGCAACACATCCAATGGCCACTCACGAACATCCTTGCCATCAATAACCACAGCCCCTTCTGTGACATCATAGAACCGTGTAACGAGATTCATGATGGAAGTCTTCCCTGCTCCAGTGGCCCCAACAAAGCCAACACGCTCTCCCGGATGAATGGTCAGGTGAATATTTTGAAGAACAGGGTGCCCAGGGCGATAGGCCAATGAAGCCCCATCCAACTTGATATGGCCAGCAATAACCGGCGCTTTGGCACCGACAAGCTCTTGAATATCGGGCACTTCCTTCAGGGTACGAGCAATACGGTCAGAAGCAACAATGGAGGACTGCAACGTATTCATCTGTTGCGAGATAGTGTTGATCGGCTGAAAAAAGCGTCGAATGTAGCCCACAAAGGCATATAAGACACCAAAAGAGATTGATCCCCCAAGTGCCCCTCGTCCGCCATACCAGACAAGAGCTGCAATAGCAAGATCTCCGAAAAGTTCGGTGATATTAAAAAAGAGCAAGAAGAACTGATTTTCAAGAATGGTTGATTGAAGCAGTTCCTTATTGCGCAGATCGAGACGCTTCTGCTGTTTAGCTTCCTGATGAAATATCTGAACAATCGGCATCCCGCTAAGATTTTCTGCTAAAAATCCAATAAGTACCCCTAAACGGTGCCTGACCTGTGTGTTTATCGCCCTGATTTTTCTCTGGAAAAAGACTGCTAAAACGATAACCAGTGGCAGTAACAGAAAACAGTTAAGCGCTATCGTCACATTTAGACGTAGCATAAAAAACATGATCAGCACTAGAGTAAATCCGCCCCTTAGCGTATTGGCTAAAAACTGGGTAAAGAAGTTATTGAGCGCTTCTGTGTCACTGACCACATTAGTCATGATACGACCGGCGCTGTTTTGATCGAAGTAACGAAGAGCCAGGCGCTGAATATGCCTGAACAGATCAATCCTGATAGATCGCACGATTGATAGACCCAGCCGCTGCAAGACTATATCCTGATAGTAGGTTAAACCAAAAGCCAACAACACCAGCCCCAAATAGAGCGCGGCCATTCGCACAATCGCGCCTGAATCTGGTTTTGAGACCGTCACGTAGGAATCAATGGCTTCCTTGACCAGCAACGGCTGAAGCAAATCAATGATAACAACAGTCACCACCAGGCCAAATATGAGAACAAGTTTTGATCGATGCGATTCGATATAGGGGAAAAGAGTCGCAAAAACCCCGCCTTTTGAAGATTGTACTGTCATGATGCCTCCTCCAGACGACCGGCTTCCAGTGCTTCCATTTCAATATCCAAATCAGGCTGAGAACTATCTCTTCCTGCTTCAAGGGTTGATGCTTCGAGGTCAACGTCTTCGTTCTTACCTGCCTGCATAAACCACTGTTCAGCATATATCCCACCTTGGGCAATTAATGATAGATGACTGCCTCGTTCAACGATTTTTCCATCGTCAAGCACAACTATTTCATCTGCATGCTGAACAGCACTCAAACGATGGGAGATAATAAGAGTTACCTTGAGAGCTGACTCCTGAGAACCGGGATGCGACTTTGAGAGTTCTCGAAGATTATTTAAAATCAAACGTTCCGTACTTGTATCGACAGCACTCAAAGAGTCATCCATAATCTGAAAAGGTGCATCCTTATATATCATCCGGGCTATTGCTATCCTTTGTTTCTGGCCTCCAGACAGGCGAACCCCCCGTTCGCCTATCTCTGTATCATACTGATCGGGAAACCCCATAATATTTTTATGAACAGCTGTTATTCCTGCACAACGTTCAGCCTTCTGGCGATCGGGGTATTCGTCGGAAAAAGTAACATTTTCCAGCACCGTGGTTGAAAAGAGAAATCCATCCTGAGGAACATAGGCGATGCCATCTCTGAGGCGTGCAAGCGGAAATTGCAGGATATCAACTCCATCAATAAAAACAGTCCCCTCTGGAGGATCGTACATCCTTAAAAGCAGGTCTGCCAACGTGGACTTGCCGCTTCCCATGACGCCAATGATACCAAGAGTTTGTCCGGGCTTGACAGAGAAGGATATGTCGTGCAATACTTCCCTGTTACTGCCCGAATAAGAAAAGCTAAGCCCCTTAACCTGAAGATTACCCTGTAGAGGGGTGTCCTGTAGTGGCGCTTTCCTGTCAAGCACTTCAGGAATAACATGAAGCAGGTGGTCAATTCTGTTCAAAGAGGCGCCGGATCGCTGAACAACGTTAAGAACGTTACCCATTTGTTCCATCGGCTGACGCAACATCGCAAGGTAAAGAGTGAATGCAACGAAATCTCCGAGTGAGATCACTTTGATTGTTACCAGAAATCCGCCATAAGCAAGTACAAAGATAAAACCAAGATTAACCATGAGAGGAACAAGAGAACCAAACAACGCAGTGAGGTGGACCAAGTGCATCTTTTCTTCGACTATGGCGTCAACCCTGCTCTCAAAACGGGAGATGACGACTTGCTCTGTACCAAATGCCTTGACTGCGCGGATACCACCGATAACCTCTTCTGTTGTCTGGGCCATAGCTCCAAGTGCTTCCTGAGAACGCTGAGATTGCATTCTGATACGGGGCCCAAGCCACTTAACGAGAAGAGGAATAAAGAGAAGAGGCCCCAACCCTGCGAGCGTAAGACGCCAATCCACATGTACAGCCATAAGCCATATAACGCCAAGCAGCATGGCAAAGCCGCTGGCCCCCTGATTAATGCCCTGTGAAACCAGTTCGCGCACAACCTCCACATCACTCAATGCATGGGAGATCATATCACCAACACTGTTGCGATGATAATAGGAGGGAGAAAGAGTCACCCATTTTTCGAACAACTCTTTTCGGAGACGATAGGTTAATTGGCGCCCCTTGCGATGGACCAGGATGCGTCCACACCACCCGGCGGACACCCTTACCACACCTATCGTGACAATCAACCATACGTAACCGGAAATATCCGACGTGCCCAACGTTCCGTTCCGAAGGCTATCGGTAAAACGGCCCAACAAACGAGGAATCTGTGCTGAGACCAGACTACCAGCAGCAACCAAACTGATACCAGCTGAATAGACTACCCAATTTCGCTTGATGTATGAACCAACCACCAGTAATCCTGACATCTCTTTATTTTTTTTCGTCTTACTTCGTGAGAAACTGCTCATTAACTATCTGTTTAGCAGTAATCTTAACATCAGGAGCTATATCACCCAGTTCTTTGAGGATTTTAATGGCATTATCTGTTCCTTCAAAATCTACTTTACCGGTCGTATTCCAGTTAGGAATTTCTTTTTGATAGACCTTTGTATAAGGTTTCTCATCCTGCTGCAACTCTGTTACAGCAAATTGAATCGCCTCATCAGGGTGCGCTTTGATATACTCCAGCGTCTTACGATAAGCAGCAAGAAAAGCCCTTACTGCTTCAGGTTTTTCTTTGATAAAACGGTTTGTTGCAAAAATGAAGGAGTGTTGATAATGTCCAAAGTAGTCTACTGCATGCTCAAGGATCTTGCCAAACCCCTCCAGTTCAGCTTTTACCCCGATAACTTCTGGTGCAATGATTGCTTCAACTCTCCCTGCCTGCAAAGCAGCAAGGGAGTTTGCACTGGTACCAGTGTTGATTAATTGAAAATCTGAGCTCTTAAATCCTTTAGCCTTTGCAATCGTTATAAATGCATCGCTTGAACCTCCACCTTTATATCTCCATAATGTTTACTATGACTGATATCTTATTTCGTGAGAAACTGCTCATTAACTATCTGTTTGGCAGTAATCTGAACATCAGGAGCTATATCACCCAGTTCTTTGAGGATTTTAATGGCATTATCTGTTCCTTCAAAATCTACTTT
>JAPLFE010000154.1 GCA_026390855.1 Chlorobiales bacterium
TACTAACAGGGCAAACCAAACAGTCTTGTTCCCCTTGATTTATTGATATCATTATTCCCACATTCCCACTTCTGCCATCTTTCCTGTTTATTGAATCAAGAATTTTAGTACTTGTTCCTTTTTTTGATATCGCTCTTTGGATTGAATATTTTTTATCATATACATTATTGCCTGTATATGACAGGTAATATATCTTTTGAAATCCTTTTAACTTCCATTCTCTCCAGTCATAAAACAAGTTAAATACAGGATTAACAAGCAATAAACCGTTCGTACCCTTATTTAATTCACATCTGAACAGCTCAAGGAAGTCAAATATATGCTCATCTGGATCTTTATGCTCTGTTTTAATAATTGGAAGATATTTATTATCGATTTCTCTTAATTTTTTTAATAGCTTCCTTGCATTATAATTTCTAGACATATCTATCCCGTTTGTCATACCCTATTGTAAAAAATGTTTTACTGGCAACATGTTTCGCTTTTTCTAATGCTATAAATATTGCATATAACGAGCTTTCACCAAGATTGCTAATTTCAGTATCAAAGCAGAAAAGCTTCCTTACCATATCAATATCCATCTCAGATGTATAAAGACGTTCCGTCGCCATTGATAGAGCAGGCTCAATATGCCTAAGATTGACGTTTGATGTATACAAGCCAAAAACAACTTCAGGTTTAGTCAAATCTGGATGATAGGTCACGAGTGCCGGCTGCTTTTGGAAGCTCGTCCAATAGTCAAAAATTGCATACGTTGAAGTACCATTTCCCAACCCGATGATGCAATAGTCTGGGGTACCATATACCGCTTTGTACTCCATAGCGATTCGCTTATCAATCTTGACCAACAAATCAGCATTTTCTTCACTATGATTACATGGAAAATAAGTATTTCTAACAAGTAATCTTCGCATTTCTTTGATACAGTTCCCGATATACCCAGGAACCCTCACAAGATTCGCTCCATAGTACTCCATCGGAGCTGTCCTTCCTTTTGGAAGTTTATCCGGGATCACTAAAGTCAGCTTGTAATCAAGAAAATTAGCAGCCATCGATAATGAAATACCAGCACTGCCAGAACTAACCTCGAGCAGGTGCGTTTCCTCCGGCACTATCACCCCTAACGTTTCTGCAATAAACAAGTATGGGATCCAGCACCGTGAGTAATGATTATTCCCCATTCCGTTAGTATACTCCATCTTTATACGGAGCAGGTTGTCGTTTGCAAGGGGAATGGTGTAGCAAGAGGTATTACCAATTCCCGCATACAGTTTTTTATAACACTCTACTCTTTCTGCAGGAATTGATGACGGAAGATCAAAAAGAAGATGCATGTCAGCTTCACCATCCATGAACGCCTTAATATCCTGCCTGCTCTCCAATACGGCATCTATTGTCTTATATCGAACTCTACCTTTCATCGGCGCTATATTATTGGTGTTAATCGTTTTAATCATAGGGATAAGAGCCTTAGTCGTTTCCATTTTTTTCAATTTTGATAGAATTATAGGGCTCATCATATACGCTTTACACTGTTCACTAGATTTTTATAAAACTACAGCTACTCTTGCTACCCAGTTTCGAAAGCCGCCACCTTTGTTGATGTAGCGCCTTCTATACATAAATGATTATCGGTTAATTGCAGTTAGTTGTATTCTACAGCCTTACCATTTTTCACTATTTTGAACCCAACAGGGACGCTTACATCACCATTTGTAAAACTCAATGCCCCCAATGCGCCATCAAAGCCTTTCAGGTTTCTTATCGCCGCAGCCCCTTTAATCGTATCACTCCCGCCTTCCTTCATGGCATTTGCCATAAGCATCATTGCATCGTATCCAAGTGCTACAGCGAATGAGGGATACTCACCATACTTAGCCTTGTATGAGACACCAAATTCATGGGCGCTTTTTGTATTAGGATCTTCAGGCTTAAAATTGATTATAGGAACGATGGTGCCATCAGCGGCTTTTCCTGCAATGTTGATACAATCAGGCTCCAAAAAGCTTATATTTGACACAATCGTAGCCGTTATGCCCGCCTCCCCGAACTGCTTCATGAATTTCCCCATCTCTTTCTGGTTTCCTGCCAGATAAATCACCTCAGGTTTTGCTTCACGCAGTTTGGCAATGATGGTACGGAAATCAGATTCCTCAAATTTATACGGCTCTTTCATGCTAATTTGCCCGCCAAGCTCAGTGAACTTTTTCTCAAACATCTCAGCCAGCCCCAGACCATATTCATTGGTCACATAAACAATTGCGCACTTATCTTTCTTAAGCCTATTCTTAATGAACTCTGCCGATGCAATAGATTCATCAGTACTTGACGGGTAATTTCTTGCGAAGAAAGGGCTTATACCTTTCAACTTTGGAGCTGCAGCTCCAGGTGATAGCAGAAATACTTTGTTTTGTTCTGCAATAGGTACCATTGCAAGTGTTGTTGAACTACTCACATCTCCAATAACGTACCGTGCTCCATTTACCGAGATCAACTTTTGCAACCCTGAAACAGCAATTTTAGTGTCGGCTTGTGAATCGATATAGACAAGGTTAATCTTAGTACCGTTTTTAGCTTCGTCGGTATTGATTTTTTCAAGGGCAACTTCAATTCCTTTTTTCATAGGTTCGCCATAACTGGCAAGTTCCCCTGTCAACGGAAGAATAACGCCCACCGTTATATCTCCCGTTTTCTTTTGTTGAGGCGAACAGCCTGTCGCAAAAATACCCGCAAGAAGAAACATTGCAAGCATTACAACCGTCGTCTTGATACTATTCAGATTTTTCATTTTGTTAGTTTTTAGTTATAGACAAAGGTTTCGAGAAATGATTTTTGATGAAATTCTTCAGGACTGAATTTTCGGGTAAGTGTTCCATCTTTCACAATAATGACATGCGTTCCAAGCCCAAATGCAACATCCATGTTATGCTCAACAAGGACCATACTGATTCCATCTTCGCTCCTTTTGCGTTCCAGAAATTTGACGGTAAAATCGACAATTTCCGGTGCCAGACCGGCTGTCGGTTCGTCCAGTAACCATGTTTTCGTGCCCTGAACCAAAAATATTCCAAAAGAAAGCATCTGCCTTTCACCACCACTGAGGTTTCCTGCCCGCTCTTTTCTCAGGGCACGCAAAGACGGAAAATGCTCATAGACACTTTCTATCAGCAATTTGTCAAGAATATTTCCGCACTGCCTGGCTGCAAGTTCAAAATGTTCTTCAAGGGTTAATATCGGAAGAACCAGGCCTCCCTGCAGAAAAACGGAAATCCCTTTTCTGATCAAGAGATGAGGATGCAACGCTGGCAATTGATCGCTTTTATAAATGACTTTACCACTGTTCACTTGCACAAGGCCTCCTATTGCCTTGAGAAGTGTTGACTTGCCGCTACCATTCTGTCCGATAATGGAGAGCACCTCTCCTTTATTCAGAGTAAAAGAGGCATTTTGTAAAACACTCTTGTGACCATAACCTGCGGAGATGCTATCAACCTGAAGTATGAGGTCTGTATTAGGCATAAGTCCCCTTTGTTATGACCTGTCCTTTCGATAAAAAAAACTGTGTATCGCTGATAGATGATGCTTTTGCCCGATTGTGCTCAATCATCATGATGGTTTTACCCTGCTGCTTCAAGGTTGACATAACCTCTGAAATATGATCTATCATTTTAGCATTGACGCCAGCGAAAGGCTCATCCAGCAGCAGCAGTGAGGCCTCATTCATAAGCAGCATACCTATGGATAACAGCTTCTGCTGACCAAAGGATAACTCCCCCGCCGTTTGTGCCAGT
>JAPLFE010000151.1 GCA_026390855.1 Chlorobiales bacterium
ATTGCCGCTTTTATCGAAATAGGTATGCACAATGCCAGCGCCTGTTTCAATGACAGGAACCTTTGCATTGTTACGGACAAAGTCGATAAGCTTCTGACTTCCTCGGGGAATGATCATGTCAATAAAGCCGACCGCGTTAAGCATGACGGCTGCAGCCTCCCGTTCAGAGGGTAACAAGTAGAGAGTATCGGGATTTATGGAGTGGTCCTTTAGAACTGTATGGATGAGATCGACAATAGCAATATTTGAATACATGGCATCACTTCCGCCTTTGAGTACGGTAGCATTGCCGGATTTCAGGCAGAGCGCAAAGACATCGAAGGTCACGTTTGGCCGTGCTTCATAGATGATGCCGATGACTCCTATTGGGACGGTGACTTTTTTCAGGCTGAGACCGTTTGGCAGAATACGCTTTTCAAGGAGAAGGTCAAGAGGTGAGGGGAGCGTAGCGACATTACGGATATCACCGGCGATGGCTTCAAGACGTGAAGCGTTAAGGAGCAATCTGTCGTACATAGGATCATCCTCATCCATGCGTTCCAGATCTTTTTGGTTCGCATTGAGAAGCTGCTCCTGATGAGCGGGTATCCTGTCGGCAAGATCAAGCAACAGGCTGTTAATGGCTGCATCGCTGAGCGTAATAATCTCCCTGCTTGCCTGCTGGACGGCTTTGAGTTGTTGAATGATGGTTTCCTGCATTGTTGTAATTTAAGGCAGTTTCAGGGTGTTATATAAAGGTAGTCATAGTGAATTAAAGGCTTATGGCCTTTTTGTCCTTTGATTGAGAGCGTTTTTTCCGAGCCGTATTGTGCCATTCCATAGCCGATTGCATTACCTTCTTGTGAACAGATTTTTATAATATCTCCCTTGAAGAATATCCCATCGACCGATTCAATGCCAATTGGAAGAAGGCTGTTGGCTTGTTCATCGGATACTAGTACAATTTCGGCCCCTTTGTTGATGGTGACTGCTCCTTTTTCAAGTCCCTGGCTGTTGGCAATCCAGCGCTTTGGTCCGTGGGTTGGCTTTTGCGGAAGAAATTTTGTTCCGGTTTTTTCTCCGTCGAGAATCGATAGCAGAATACCGGGAGTACGTCCGTTGGCGATATGTACGGTTATCCCCAGCCTTGAGAGCTTCTGTGCAATATGGCATTTAGTCAGCATGCCGCCTCGTCCAAATTCTGATTTTCCTGGATGTATATATTGATGGAAATGTTTTTTTGATGGATCGATTTCAGAGATAACGGATCCATCTCCTGTTTTAAGGTCGAAGAGTCCGTCAACATGTGAGAGAATGATATATCCTTCAACATCCATCATTGATGCAATGAGACCGGAGAGTTCATCATTGTCAGTAAACATCAGTTCGGTTACGGATACGGCGTCGTTTTCATTAACAACAGGAATGATGCTTTGATGCAGCAATGCTGTAAAGCATGTCTGCATGTTGAGATAGTGTTGCCGGTCCCGAAAATCGCTTTTAGTGACAAGAATCTGGGCAGTAATCAGGTTGTGTTGTAGAAAAAGTTCGTTATACGTGCTGATCAGCTTTATCTGTCCTGTGGATGCAAGTATTTGTCTGGAGGCTACTGGTGTGAGGGTACCGGATGGTTTTATAAGAGATCGACCAGCTCCTACCGCGCCGGATGACACAAGGATGACTTGAACTCCCTGTTTTTGAAGTTGAGCTATCTGGGTGGTGAGGCTGTCGAGAATCTTAAGGTCAAGCTTCCCGTTTTTACAGGTAATGACATTTGTGCCGACTTTTACGACTATTTTTTTATAGATAGGATTTATCAACGGTATTGGTTTCATTCGTTTATTGAACGTGTTCCTGACTGAAATGCAATCCCACAACACCAATAATAATCAGCAGCAGTGATAAAAGTTTGATGGTACTGATACTTTCTCCAAACCAGATTACCCCGATGACCGTTATGATTGCTGTTCCGATTGCTGACCACATGGCATAAGTTAATGCGATGGGTAGTACCTTGAGCGCTAAAGAAAGAAAGGTAAAGCTCAACCCGTAAAAAAAGAAAATAAAAAGTGTTGGGGCAAGTTTAGTGAATCCGTCGGAGATTTTCATGCAGGTAGTGCCGGATACTTCAAAAAGTATTGCAATAATCAGATAAAACCAGTGCATTGTTCAAAAAAAATAAGATTTTAAAATTCAAAACGTTATGGGAAATATGCAACAAAACTTCATCATTGATGATTTTAGAATCGCCAAAGCCAATACACATTAAATACACTGCTTGACTGCGTTTTCCAAGAGAGGTTTGTTACAAATGGTCGGTTTGTGTTCAACTGAAAAGATATGCATATTTATTTCCCGGTAAATTATTTTTCCGGCTGGAAATATGATTGTGTCCTATCGCTTGTTTTCCCGCTGAACAGGTTCTTGAACTTTTTTTTAAAGTATTGCTGGATTTATAAAAAGGGATTGTTTCGGCATGAAAAAATGCTGCAGGGGTAGAGATTAACTTTTGGATTGTTAAAGATGCTGCTGATGAGTCTGATTGATATTTCATTGCCATTGAAAAATCCGGTGTTACAGTTTTCGCTGATACTTTTTATTATCCTTTTCGCACCGGTTCTTTTAAGTCGTTTGAAAATCCCGAGTCTTATCAGTCTTATTGTTGCTGGAGCAGTGATTGGACCGCATGGACTTAACTTGATGTTGCGTGACAGCAGTATTATCCTTTTTGGAACAGTGGGGGTACTCTATATCATGTTTCTTGCCGGGCTTGAAATAGATGTCGAGGACTTTCGCAAAAACAGCCGCAACAGTATTTTATTCGGTCTTTATACTTTTTTGATTTCTATTTTTCTCGGTATAGCGGTTGGTAAATTCATTCTTCTCTTTTCGTGGCCGTCTTCCATTCTTATCGGCAGTATTTTTGCTTCTCACACCCTTATTGTTTATCCGATTGTCAGCAAGCTTGGCATCTCCAAGAATAAAGCGGTAAATATTGCAATCGGTGGAACCATTATTACTGATATCCTTGCTCTGCTAGTGCTGGCGGTTGTTGTTGAAATGTCATCAGGGGAGCTGGCAACTGGATTCTGGATCAGAATTTTTATTGGCATCACGATTTTCAGTCTTGTTGTACTGCTTCTTTTTCCCGTGATAGCCCGTTGGTTTTTTAAGCGTTTTGATGATAGTGTTCAGCAGTATCTGTTTGTGTTGGCATTGGTTTTTCTTGGGGGATTTCTTGCTGAGGCAGCTGGTGTTGAACCTATTATTGGTGCTTTTCTTGGTGGTCTTTCCCTGAACCGCCTGATTCCGCATACTTCGCCTCTCATGAACAGAATCAAGTTTGTCGGGAATGCAATTTTTATTCCGTTTTTTTTGATTGGCGTCGGGATGCTTATCGATATAAGGGCTTTTTTTAAGGATTATGAAACAATAAAGGTTGCTGTTGTTATAACGCTTGCTGCTACAGTGGCAAAATATCTTTCTGCCTGGATTACCCAGAAACTTTTTGGGCTTTCACGGGATCAACGCAGGCTTATTTTTGGCCTGATAAGCGCCCATGCGGCAGTGGCTCTTGCAACGGTTCTGATTGGTTATAACATTATTACCGGTTATTCCCTTAATGGTAATCCTATCAGATTGCTTGGTGAAAGTGTTTTGAATGGTACGATCCTGTTTATTTTAATAACCTGTACTCTGGCAACCATTGTAGGGCAGAAAGGCGCTCAGAATATCGTGCTTGCGGATACCCTCGATGAGGTCGCTGAATCTGTAATTTCAGTTACTGAAGAGCGCATACTGATTCCTATGAAGGAGGTCAGTACGGTTGATGAGCTGGTCAATCTCAGTGTTACTGTCAAGTCGAATAAGACAAACAATGGTATTTATGCCCTTCATGTAGTAGACAATAGTATGTCTGATGATGTTGTAGAAAAGTATGCTGGAAAACTTCTTGAGAAGGCAGCTGTTGCGGCATCGTCTACCGATTACGAGCTAAAGCGGTTGATTCGTTATGACAGTGATGTGGTTAACGGTATTGCCTGTGTCATCAGAGAACAGAAAATCACGGACCTTATTTTAGGTTTGCATCACGAGAGCAGTCTTGTGGACGGGTTACTCGGGAGCTCATCGGAGAACATTCTTGGCAGGTGTAATGTTACGACCTTTATATATAAATCGGTTCAGCCTCTTGCTACGATCAAACGGACTATTTTGGTTGTTCCTGCTGGAGCAGAAAATGAAATCGGGTTTGTGCTCTGGATGCAGAAAGTGATCAATATCATAAGAAATACAGGATCAAAACTGGTGGTTTATGCGACAAAACAAACCCTCGCTTACCTGAAGGATGCTTATTCGATGAGCATATCAAATGCAGAGTATAAGATTATTAAGGATTGGGATGATTTTTTGGTAGTGTCGCGAGATATAAAAAATGATGACAATCTTATTGTGGTGATGAGCAGGAAAAATCATCTCTCTTATCATAGCAAAATGGCGAAGATGCCTGGCTATCTCGACAGATATTTCCAGAAAAACAGTTTTATTTTAATTTACCCTGTACAGACTGGAATAATTGAGGATACTTACGAGGATACGCCTGTTCTGCCGATCAAAAAAACTTTATTGAGGTTTGAGGGTATTGGAAAATTTTTTGATAAAGTTTATAAAAAAACCAAATCGGAATCATCGAAAGGCCAGTAATTGAAGTAATGCCTTCTTTTTGGACTTTGGAAATGATACCAGTCTTCATATTATTTTGTAAAAAAGCCCAGAAGCTTTAGAATTTGGGGTGAGGGCAACTTTTAGCCTGTTGCGGAAGTTCATGACAGATAACTAAACTTTTTTTAAGATTTTATGATTTTACCGATAAATATCTATAGTGACGATATTCTTCGCAAGAAAGCCAAGCCGCTGAAGAGTATTGACAGCGGTGTTGAAGAGCTTATAGGATTTATGTTTGAATCAATGCGCAATGCTTCGGGTATTGGTCTTGCTGCTCCACAAGTTGGGCATTCTGTTCGATTGGTTGTTCTGGATATTTCCTGCCTGACTCATTACCCTGATGAGAAGCCGATGGTGGTGATTAATCCCCATATTCTTGCTGTCAGGGGATATAACGACATGGAAGAGGGTTGTTTAAGTCTTCCTGGGATTCACGGGGATGTGGAACGACCTGCGGCTCTTACGTTAAAATACCGTAACGAGAATTTTGAAGAGATGACGGGGGAGTTTTCAGGTATGCTTGCAAGGGTACTTCAGCATGAAATAGATCACCTTAATGGAACTCTTTTTGTCGACAGGATGGAGAAGCGTGACAGGAGAAAAATTCAGAAAGAACTGGATGCTCTTGTTTCAGGTACTGTACAGACACAGTATCCCATTGTACGTGAATCTCTTACAGTACTTCAAAGCTGATTAAGATTGTGAGGATTCAAGAAAAAATGCGTATTCTGCAATGTGGAGTTTGGTACGATATTACTGATTTGATTTTAAATATTTTTGAGTGTCATGCGGATTATTTTTATGGGGACGCCAGAGTTTGCTGTTCCCTCGTTGAAGGCTATTGCTTTAGAAGATAATGATTTCGAGCTGGTTCTGGTTGTTACCGGATCCGATAAACCCCGCAGGAGTAAACATGCCGCAGCTGAACCCTCTCCTGTAAAACAGGCCGCAATATCTCTTGGACTCCCTGTATATGAAACTGATGATGTGACAAGCCAGGAATTTGCTGACATTGTAGCCGCCCAGCGAGCGGATGTCATAGTTGTGGCTGCTTTTCGTATTCTGCCGTCTGCGGTGTTTGAGCAGGCTGCTTTTGGGGCGTTTAATCTTCATGCATCTTTGCTTCCTGCGTATCGGGGAGCTGCGCCTATTAATTGGGCCATTATCAAGGGTGAACGTGAAACCGGTGTTACGACATTTTTTCTTCAACAGCGTGTCGATACCGGTAATATCATTCTTCAGGAAAAAATGCTTATTGATCGGGCTGAAAACGCCACTGATCTCGCCTGTCGTATGTCGGTGATTGGTGCTCGTGTTGTTCTTGATACTCTATATTTGATTGCTTCACGAAAAGTGGTGTTATCACCTCAGGATGATGCGCTTGCGTCAAAGGCTCCTAAACTTACCCGTGATAATACGCGCATTCTATGGTCGCAGCCAGTTAATATTGTCAATGATTTTATAAGAGGGCTCGCACTGAAGCCAACGGCATGGACAACATTCAACGGTAAAACCATGAAGATATTCAAAGCTTCTCTTGTAGATCCTTTTTTTGAGACTATGCCTTCCTCTTCGGGAATGGTTTTTGTCGATAAGGGAAGACTTTATGCATCATGTTCTGATGGGTGGATTGAGGTGCTTTCACTGCAGCTTGAGGGCCGTAAACCTATGGAAACCATTGAATTTCTTCGGGGGTTTCGTTATGAAGCAGGGCTGCAGTTCTTTGTATAGCGACTCTGGCATGTCACAATCGTATTTATTGATTATATTCCTCACCTTGTTTTTTATCAGAATCAAACGCACATTTTATGGCATTGTCCAGTACAGAAGTTAACCGTCTCAGGAACTTCTGCATTATCGCACATATTGATCATGGAAAATCCACGCTGGCTGACCGCCTGTTGGAGGTAACGCATACTCTTGATCGCACTCAGATGGCTTCAGCACAGGTTCTTGATGATATGGATCTGGAAAGAGAGCGTGGTATTACCATCAAGAGCCATGCAGTCCAGATGAAGTATAAAGCAGCTGATGGTATCGATTATACGTTAAACCTCATCGATACTCCCGGTCACGTTGACTTCAGCTATGAAGTTTCCCGCTCACTTGCTGCATGCGAAGGAGCACTTCTCATCGTTGATGCCACTCAAGGTGTAGAAGCTCAGACAATTGCCAATCTCTACCTCGCTCTCGAAGCCGGTCTTGAAATTATTCCGGTTATCAATAAAATTGATTTGCCTTCATCGGATGTGGAGGGTGTAGCCCGCCAGATTATGGATCTTGTCGGAAATAAACGTGAGGATATCCTTCAGGTATCTGCTAAAGCTGGTCTTGGGATTACTGAACTCATGGAGGCCATTATTGCCCGGATTCCTGCTCCTGCCGACAACAATCACCTTCCCTTGAGGGCTCTGATTTTTGATTCGGTCTTTGATGCCTATCGTGGAGTAGTGGTCTATCTTCGTATCGTTGAGGGATCGCTTAAAAAGGGTGACAAAGTCAGGTTTTTTGCCAGTGACAAAGTGTTTCTTGCTGACGAAATAGGGGTAATGGGAATGAAGAGGCAGCCTAAAAATCTTCTTGAATCAGGAGATGTAGGGTATCTCATCTGTTCCATTAAGGATGTGAAGGATGCCAAGGTTGGTGACACGGTTACACTTGTCGAAGCTCCGGCGAAAGAGCGCCTTGAGGGTTACAAGGAAGTCAAGCCGATGGTGTTCAGTGGTTTGTATCCTATTAATTCAAATGAGTTTGAGGATCTTAGAGAATCACTTGAAAAACTTGCGCTGAACGATGCATCGCTTGTTTATACCCCTGAAACATCAGTTGCTCTCGGTTTCGGGTTCAGATGCGGATTTCTCGGACTGCTTCATATGGAAATTGTCCAGGAGCGTCTTGAGCGTGAATACGGAGTTAATATCATTACCACGGTGCCTAATGTGGAGTATCGCGTGGTCTTGACCAACTCTGAGGTCGTGATTGTCGACAACCCTTCCAAAATGCCCAATACGACAAGGATCAATCTTGTTGAAGAGCCCTATGTCAGCATGCAGATTATTACCCTTGCCGACTATATTGGTAATATTATGAAGCTTGGTATGGAGCGTCGCGGCGATTACAAAACTACTGATTATCTTGACACTACAAGAGTGATCATGCATTTTGATTTTCCTCTTGCAGAGATCGTGTTTGATTTTCATGACAGGCTCAAATCTATTTCAAAAGGCTATGCGTCGATGGATTACGAGTATATCGGCTACCGTGAATCCGATCTGGTGAAACTCGATGTGCTGCTGAACGGCGAGGCAGTCGATGCACTCTCGATAGTTGTTCACCACTCAAAAGCATATGACTGGGGCAAAAAGCTTTGCTTAAAACTGAAAGGGATTATTCCAAAGCAGATGTATGAAGTTGCTATCCAGGCAGCTATCGGCAGCAAGGTGATTTCGCGCGAAACCATATCGGCAATGAGAAAAAACGTTCTTGCAAAATGTTATGGCGGCGATATCTCGAGAAAGCGCAAGTTGCTTGAAAAACAGAAAGAGGGTAAAAAACGAATGAAACAGGTGGGAAGGGTAGAGGTTCCACAGGAAGCATTCCTTGCCGTTATGATTCCATCGGGGGAAAGATTTTTATAAAACGAATCAATAATCTACACCATTGAATAATCAGCAAGGGAAACCGGAAAAAAAACATTCAAGGGAGTGGTTTGATGCTCTCATTATAGCAGCGATATTTGCAACCATTCTTCGTGTTTTTATCGTTGAGTCTTACCGGATACCAACCGGTTCTATGGAGAATACGCTGCTTGCCGGTGACTTTCTTTTTGTTAATAAGTATGTCTATGGTCCAAAAGTGCCTTTTACTGATATTCGGCTGCCGGGAGTTGACAAGGTTAAGCGTGGTGATATCATAGTTTTCAAGTTTCCTAAAGATCGTTCACTGAACTATATCAAGCGCTGTGTTGCTCTGGGTGGGGATACCCTTGAAATTCATGGTCGAGAGCTTTCTATCAATAAAAAACCGGTGCCTCTGCCAGAACATGGTCAGTATATAGGGAACCGTATGCCTGCTGGAGAAGGGGATTACATGATTTTTCCGCAGTATTCAGATTTCAACAAGGATAACTACGGTCCGATTCGTATCCCTCGCAAGGGAGATGTTGTGAAATTGTCGCCTGCTACCTATCCTCTTTACAGTTCTCTTATTGCCGATGAAGGACATGAGGTGAGTTTACAGGGCAGGACGGTTTTTGTTGATGGTTCTCCGGCTCAGAACTACACTGTTCAGTCAAACTACTATTTCGCAATGGGTGATAATCGGGATAACAGTCTTGATAGTCGCTTCTGGGGCTTTTTGCCTGAAAAAGATATCGTTGGTCAGGCACTCATGGTTTACTGGTCATGGAATCCGGATTTGTCACTGATTACTGATCCTGTGAACAAAATCGCTTCTATCAGATTGCAGCGTACTGGATTAATGGTTCACTGAGTGCTGTGTTTTTCTGCAAGAATTTTTTTGCAAAATGTATCTGTTGATAATACTCGCTCGGCGCTGCTGAAAAGGAGCTTTTCAAGGTTGGGAAATGGTATATCAATACTTTTAATGGTAATGGTGCTGTTTGGAACCGTCTCTTGGTTATTTAGTGCTGCTGTTTTTATGAGTTCAATATGATTGAGTGTGACAGAGTCAAGAGCCCAGCCGGATTTCAGTGATGTAATGTTTATTTGCCAAGTATTTCCAGTAGCATTGGATACAGACAGAGAAAGGTCTTTTTTGAATTCTGCATTCAGATAGATATTCGTGGCAAGATAAAGCAAAAGATAACCAGTAGGAAAAAGGATACCTGGGGAAAGCATAAGAGCTTTCAGCCAGTTTATGACTGAGCTTTTTTGGGGGAATCGGGGGGGCATGCTATCTGTTTGCTTTCGGCTGTTTCCGGAGAGTAATTCCGGTTATCTTTTTTTTACTATACAAAATATTTTTCTTTATTAAGCTGTAACAATAACCAATTCAGTTCCCTCTTTTTATGCCAGTACATCAACGGCATGCCCCCTATCTTCTTAAGCCGCTTTTCAAGGAGGTACATGCTGATACAGAAACGCCGGTTTCAGTGTATTTGAAACTTAAACGACCTTTTTCATGCCTGCTTGAATCTGTGGAGGGTGAGGAGCTACTTGCGCGGTTTTCATATATTGCCATTGATCCGTTTGCAATCCTAAGGGGCTCTGTGGACGGGTCGGCTGATATTGAAATTCTTAATGAAAAATTTAATGAGCTTGGAAAAATCGCAGGTGAGGAAACAAATCTTCGATTAAAGATTGACCGGTGTCTTGCTGTATTTGATACTGAGGAGATACCAAGAAAAAAGAATGGTGCTCCTCAGATGATTACATCGGGTGTTTTTGGTTATTTCGGTTATGATGCGATGCATCTTGTCGAAAAGATTCCAAATGCTGAGCTGCCTGATCCTGCAGGCATGCCTGATATTTTCCTTTTGTTCTGTGATACACTTGTGGTTTTTGATAATATTATGCGCAAAGTGTTTATTGTCTCCAATTATCTTGATGAGAAGGATAAGCCTTTAGCATTGAAGAAAATAGATGCGATTGCAGAGCAGATGTTTCGACCGCTTGAGCGTGAAGAGATTGCTTTTCAGCCTGAACGATTTGAGAATGTTGTTTCTAATACAACGAGAGATGAGTACTTGAAGAAAGTTGAAACAGCTAAAGAGTACATTGTTGCAGGAGATATTTTTCAGGTACAGATATCACAGCGTCTTCATCGTCCTCTCTATACGCGTCCTTTTGATGTCTATCGGATGTTGAGAACCATCAATCCTTCACCTTATTTGTACTATTTCGATTTGAATGAGGTTGAAATTGTCGGTTCATCACCAGAATTACTTGTAAAGGTGGAGCGTGATAATGCAGGCAGACGGATTGTGGATACTCGACCTATTGCAGGTACGAGACATCGTGGCAGCAGTTTTGATGAGGATGAACGCATAGCCCTTGAACTGCTTGCTGATGAAAAAGAGCTGGCAGAGCATCTTATGCTGATTGATTTGAGCAGAAACGATATTGGTAGAATTGCTAAAATCGGAACTGTAGAGACCAATGAGATGATGGTGGTTGAAAAATATTCGCATGTGATGCATATCGTGAGTAATGTTCGGGGCGAACTTCGTGATGAGCTTGGCACTATGGATGCTTTCTGGTCCTGTTTCCCGGCGGGCACCCTTACTGGTGCTCCGAAGGTTCGTGCAATGGAAATTATTTATGAGCTTGAAAAGGAAAAACGTGGGTTGTATGGTGGCGCTGTTGGATTTCTTGATTTCAAAGGGAACCTAACGACGGCCATTGCGATTCGTACCATGGTTATTAAGGACGAAACTATTTATTTCCAGGCAGCTGGTGGTATAGTTGCTGATTCAAGGCCTGAGGCTGAATATGAAGAGACAATTAATAAAATGAAAGCTGGTTTAACTGCTGTTGAAAATATTGAGGCTTTATCGTAAAGATTAATAAATCCTGATATAACCGATGAGCAAAAATCAAAAGTTACTGAAATATCTGCTTCTTGTTTTTGCAGGAATTGCCGTAGGGGCTCTGGTATTCTCCAATGTTGAGTTTAATCTTTCTGTCAACGGTCCAAACCTTTCAAGCAAGCCCAATTTTGCTACGGCGAAGAGCAATATTGAAAATTATCCCATCCAGTCGCTGAAAGGCTTCAATGAGGCATTTGTACAAATTGCTGAAGCAGCAACGCCCTCGGTAGTGACGATTTTTACTGAAAAAAAAGTAAATCAACGGAGTATGAGTCCCCATGACTTTTTTGGACGTTCTTTTGATGACTTTTTCGGGCATCAGTTCGATGACTTTTTTGACAAACCTGAGAGGGGGTCTAGGAATGGGCGTACAGAGATTCAGAGAGGCCTTGGGTCGGGGGTTATTGTGACTGGTGATGGGTATATTTTAACCAATAATCATGTTATTGATGATGCAGATGCAGTCTATATCCGCACTTTCGATAACAGAAGGATTGATGCAAAGGTTGTGGGTAAAGATCCGAAAACTGATCTTGCTGTTATAAAGGTTAATGCAAAAGGTCTAAAACCTATTGTGATTGGTGATAGTGATAAACTTAGAGTTGCAGAGTGGGTTATTGCCATTGGAAGCCCTCTTGGTGAAAATTTTGCCAGAACCGTTACACAGGGTATTGTCAGCGCTAAAGGGCGTGCAAATGTCGGGCTTGCTGATTATGAGGATTTTATACAGACTGATGCCGCTATAAATCCTGGTAATTCAGGAGGTGCTCTTGTTAATATCAACGGAGAACTTGTCGGCATAAATACTGCTATAGCAAGCCGAACTGGCGGATTTGAAGGTATAGGTTTTGCTGTCCCGTCAAATATGGCCAGAAAGGTTTTAAGCGCACTGATAACTACGGGTAAGGTTTCCAGAGGTTATCTGGGAGTAAGTATACAGGATATCGATGAAAATCTGGCAAAAGCCATGCATCTGAAGGTAGGTGAAGGGGTGCTGGTTGGAACGGTTGTTGAAGGAAGCCCTGCAGCAAAAAATGGCATAAAAACCGGTGATGTTATCCTTGACTTTAACGGTGCTAAGGTTACGAGCAGTGTTGTACTTCGTAATACGATTGCCAGCCAATCTCCGGGTGCAACGGTGAAAATGAGGGTGATGCGGGACGGTGTAATCAAACTTTTCAGTATTCGTCTTCAAGAGCCAGCCGCAAGGGGAGTTGCCTCGCGATCAGCAGGGGGAGAGGAAAAAATAAGTGCAGCGATTGGGTTCAAGGCGGAGGAACTGACAGCTGAGTTAGCACAGAAACTGAATATGAAACCTGCTGCTGGAAAAGTTGTTGTTACGTCAATTGCGACATCTTCAAACGCATACCTTGCCGGGTTGCGGCGAGGCGACATCATTCTTTCTGTAAACAAGCAGAGTGTTACTTCGTTTGCGCAGTACAGTGCCCTTGTAAAAAATATCAAAAGTGGCGATCTTGTATTTTTACTTGTTGATAGAGGGGGTAATAGAATCTATTTTGCATTTAATGTGTAAAGATTTTTTTGCCTGAAAGATTAAGAATTGTACATTGCTTTGAAGTAAAGTCAGTGGCGCATAGCTGACTTTACTTTTTTTTGTTTGCAATCCTCTCCGATTGTCAAACAATTCGTGCTTATGGGGTTATTTCCTTTTTTTCAACAAAAACAGCACTAGAGATGACTGATAGAATTTACCTGACCAATGATGGGTATAACCGGTTGAAAGAGGAATTGTATGTGCTGGTTCATGAGACCAGAAGGGAAGTTCTGGAAAAAATTGCCGAAGCACGAGCTCATGGTGATCTGAGTGAAAATGCGGAGTACGATGCGGCAAGAGAGGAACAGTCACATACTGAAGCGCGAATTGCTGATCTAGAAAACAAGCTTGCAGCGGCAACGATTCTTGATCCGAAACAGATCAAGACTGACAAAGTCTATATTCTTACCTCAGTTAAATTGCGCAATCTTGATGATCCGAATGAGATCATTGAATATACTCTCGTTTCGTCCGAAGAGGCTGATACTGATTTAGGAAAAATTTCTGTTCGTTCTCCTGTTGGAAGAGGATTGATAGGGAAGGGTGTTGGAGAGAAAGTTCAGATAGTGGTTCCCAAAGGTGAACTTCACTATGAGATATTGGAGATTTTTGTTAAGTAAATGCTTCTGGTTGTTAAGTGCATACCGAAGCACGCGGAATAATTGAGATACAAGTACTTAGCCAACTGTCGTTTTTTTATCACTCGGGTTGTTGTTCGAGATTAACTGACGTGTAATTAGATCTGTGCTGTTTCTGTTGCGACAGTTTAAATGTTGAATGGTTTCCGGGAGAAAAAAAGGTTTTATAACCCCGGACCCCATGTTTTATTGTTGTACTGGTAGAGAGTCAGATAAAGACGGTCCGTCATGCCGCTAAAACCTAAAATATCTGACTGTCGCATCGCGCAATCGCGTTGTTATCTTAATATTTACTCGCCACCAGTGATAAAGATGATATTTGAGCAAATCCGCCTGTGGGGAGAGGTGGCAGGCACCGATGGAATGGGTTTACTGAATAAGCCAAAATAAGGTATTCCGTCTTATAAAATAATTTGAGGCACACTACCATTTTACTCATTTTTCTCTTCCTTTCTAGTCATCCACTCTATTCCTCTTGTTGCTTTTTCGAGAAATTTCAAATATTCAGAACAACCTACGTCATAAATGACGCATGTGAAATTTCAGGAATTTTTTTTACATAATATGTGTTTTGTATATCGTTTGTTCTTTTTTTTATGATTGAACTGTACGAAAACTATAACAAAAACAGGAGATATTATCATGTCACTGACAATTTTTAAACGGGATCCGATGAAGCTGTTTGAAAACGTTTTTAATGATAATGTGTCGCCATTTGTTTCATCCATTGTCGCTCCGTCCTTCAAGGTTGATATTGCCGAGGATGACACTGCGATTTTTATTGAGGCGGACATGCCTGGTATTAAAAAAGAGGATATCAAGGTTTCAATGGATGATGATGTGCTTACCATTTGTGCCGAAAGAAACCATAGCGAGGAAGAAAAGACCAAAGAATATCATCGTACCGAGCGTTCGTGGGGAAGTCTCAGCCGGAGTTTTACCGTTGGTGAGAATGTGGATGCAGATAACATACAAGCATCATATGATAATGGTGAACTCAAAATCAAAGTGCCTAAAAAAGCCCCTGAACCAAAAACAGGAAAAGAAATTATTGTGAAGTGAGGGTTGAAGTGGAAAGGATCCTCCTTTTGAAATAGAGGCCTTTCTTGCAGGTATACCTTGACGATCATTGATTATGTGTTGTTCGATTTTGTTCATCAATGTTTTTCTAAAACAGAGTGCAAATATCAGATAGTCATGCCACAACAATCATTATCGCAGGTAATAAGTCAAAAACAGATCTGGATCTGGAACAACGTGAAGAGTGGATCAGAGATATGGCTTATTACTTGTGGAAAAAGAAAGGAGAAAAACACGGGGAAGATAGAGAGGATTGGCTTGCCGCAGAAGCTTCCTTTAATGAGGATTATAGTGACTGAAAAACTCAAGGGGTGAACCTGTCAGGGTTCACCCCTTTTTTTCGTGCGCCCAGTATGGGCGCAATCTTGGTGAAGGAGGAAATTTAGTTTCAGCACATTTTGGCAAAGAGCAACCAGCAAAATTACTACGGAGCTTCAGAAATGTTCCTTTATATCCACCATTTCCCCAAGAGTTCATAAATCTCCCGCTTGATAATTTAGTTACAGTATACCCTCAGGATTGTGCATTTCTGGTGCAACTCTTATTTTGCCATTCCGCAATGCAGTGCGTATATTTTTTAATAGATTCAAGTGCAATAGGCCCTGCAGGATTTAAACACAAACTCGCTAGAGGTGATATGTTTAAAATCTATAAAGACATTGATGGCGAATATGAAATTGCGGCCTATGCATACGGACCAGATTGGATTCAGGTTTATTTTTGTACAGGTGATATTTATGAATACACTTATCATAGTGCTGGGCAGCAAAATATTGAAACAATGAAGAGGTTCGCGGATTCTGGTGAAAACCTCAACTTGTATATCAATACTTTTGTGAAGAAGCGATTTGCCAGTCATATTCGATAGGTTTATAAGCCTGAACGCCCTCTAGTTCTCTTTCTCAAAATCCTCACACTTTACAATAGCCAAGCTTGTTGGTTCTACCCTGTAAAATACATTGAAATTATCGCCTGTACGGGAGTTGGCCTCATTTTCTGTAATACTTGGATTTTGAAGTTTTACTCAAATTTGCGTCAAATATTCTCAGTGTTCATCCTCTCCATGCGCTGTGCGTTGCAGGCGCATAATGAAAACCGTAATTTACTTTGAAAAAGTGAGGGAAGTGATGATGAACAAGGAAAAGTATGGGTAAGCAGTAGCGGTGATTATGGTATGATTGTTTAACTTTACAATTATAACTCATCTTCTTATTTCATAAACCATAACATGAAATCTGATGGACGATTCAAGTATTCAAACAATAAGGTTTCGTACAAAAGAAGACTGGATTATCCTAACCATCAACAAGTCTCCACAAGGTTTTTTTTATAACACAAAAACCATCCCAATTAACAGAAGCGGAGCCTCAAGAACTGATAACCTTTATAATACAGCAACAGAAATATTTGACGAGATTGTAGATCGTATTGGCGTAGATGATATTATCAGTATCATTAATCTTGATGGAACGGGATTAATCAAGGAACCAGAGGAGAGAAAGATTTTGGGGAATAATATCGAGATAAAGACAACATAACTTAAGGTACATCAATCTGTTAACTTCCGTTTCATAACAAAACCCTGGTATACTCCAGGGTTTTGCTTTTTTCCTCCTGCCCGTATTTCCTCACTGTCTCATTTCCATGCCTGCTTCTTTTCCTTGATACCGCACAAATCCTGTCCCAATTGTCCCAAACCGCTACACTGAGTCAATCACCTCTTAACACGTCACTTTCATTGATTCCACTCTCTTTGCTTTTTACTATAATATTTGCCCCACACCGCTCGGACGTTAATGCTCTTCAAAATATTATAAAAATAACAGTTTAAAGATTTCAAAAACAAGTGAAATAAGCTGTCGCGATGCATTGATTGCATGCGAAAAAATAAGCTTGGCATGGTAGTTGTATAAATACAATTGAATCGCAATCAAACTTCACTACCATGAAAAACTTAGATTTCACAAAGCTCCCAAAAACGTTACTCAC
>JAPLFE010000098.1 GCA_026390855.1 Chlorobiales bacterium
GTCAAATTCTATACCTCCCTGATACCCTATCACCTTTGCGATCGTCTTGGCAAGGTCAAGAATTGTTATATCCTCACCACTGCCGACATTGATATGGCTTTGCATCGGCGAAGTATGAGCTTCGTAGGTTGCTTTATCAAGGTTCATAACATGAATACTGGCATCCGCCATATCATCCACATACAAAAATTCCCGACGGGGAGTTCCAGTACCCCAAATTTGTACTGAGTGCTGAGACGGAAGCAATGAGTTAGCTTCCATTGCCAGTTTAGCTTCATGGATCCGACGGATCAGCGCTGGGATAACGTGGCTGTTTTCGGGATGGTAATTGTCACCAGGGCCGTAAAGGTTTGTAGGCATCACACTCCTATAATCAGTACCATACTGCCGGTTGTAGCTCTCACAAAGTTTTATACCTGCAATTTTGGCAATCGCGTAAGGCTCATTAGTCGCTTCAAGCGGCCCAGTCAACAAAGCGCTTTCACCTAGAGGCTGTGACGCCTCTTTAGGATAAATGCAGCTCGACCCCAAAAACAAAAGCTTGTTTACCCCAACCCTCCACGCTTCATGGATAATATTGGCCTCAATCATCAAATTCCGGTAAATAAACTCAGCCGGGTACGTATTATTAGCATAGATACCCCCAACTTTAGCCGCAGCAAGATAAACCTGATCAGGCCGTTCCAGCTCAAAAAACGCCCGAACCGCGCCCTGATCAGTCAAGTCAAGCTCCGAATGTGTTCTGAGAATAAAGTGCTGAGTGATTGTGTTTTTTGCCTGAAGCTGGCGGAGGAGGGCTGAGCCTACCATACCTTGGTGGCCTGCAATGTAGATTCTTTGTTGGTTATTCACTCGTATTATTACTGATTGCTATACCTCTTCAACTGTATTAGCCTGAGTTATTTCTTCTTCATCCCAAACGCATACAAATTTCTTACGGTCCGAGATAAGGTATCTGAAGAGAGAGCACTATTTTTATAAGGAATTTTTGAGACACTGTAATGTTAAGCGGACAAATCTTGTATCATTATATTCAACACTGCTTCTTTTTGAGACACTTATTCTATTTCTGAACACATTTTTTTTCCCCCCTTAACCACCTCAAAGATCTATCTCATTTCACAATATACAATTAACAAAATCCATCATTTTATTGGCATTGCAATTGTTACTAAACTATTAAGAAAGCATTGACATTAATAACAATAAAGAGGTGACTCATGAGAAGCATATCAAAAAAGCATAACGTGTTGCAGACTGAGTCATTTTCCAATCTCAAGTCTGCCGAAGTAGCCACTAATTTTAATGGCGTATCAGAAGTAGGAAAAAAGCATCTTATGTCAGCTATCTACAATTCTGCAATGGTTATAGTCCTTGCTGTTTGTTGTATGATTGCTGCTGGTATGTCCAAGGAACTCAGTATCGAAATCGGTATGGCCGCTGAAGCAGTTATGTTAATGGCTCTCTTATTCTTATCCCTCACAAAAAACGTATTCATCACCGACAACAGATCCTGAGTATTGGTGACAGCTAAGGTATAAGTTTGCTAAGATACAACACAAAACCAAGAGCATCCACATAATGGACACTTGGAATAAGGTTTTTTTGTATGATCTCAACATCTATACAAAACCAAACTTAAGTAATTACTTTATACCCCTCAATTCCTCTCTCAACTTTTTCTTTCTCTTCAGTACTAACTATTTTTTTCTTCTTATTTCTTCTCAGCACACAGTACTCCGTACTCAGTACTTTTTCTCGCATCTTTTCTTTCTTCTCAGTACTCCGTACTAGCTATCCTACCATCCACCCTCGTTGCGACGATCTCTTTAACATTTATTCGAGAAATACCCCAGTAGATTAAACTGTATAGCGCAAAACTACCCAGACATACAATCATAAGCAGTCCTGTCTGATCGTGTATAAAAATCGCGATACTAGCAAACAATAGTGCATAAGCCCAGCAGAATGGTGCAACAAGGCTATTACGAATGTATCCCTGCAAATGCCCTAGATTAGGGCGTATTATCTTGATTTTAATCATGCTATGCAGATGGGAACTGTCAGGCTCATGAAGATGGCTTTTTTTCCAGAATCGACGTCCCATTGAAAAAACCGCCTCATTAACTGGATAGCAGCAAACCAGCATTGGCGCCCAAACAGACACTTGTGGATTCCTCATAGGAAGCATCACTGCAACCCATGCTAAGATAAACCCTAGCAGATACGCGCCTCCATCCCCCATAAATATTTTACCAAAAGGGTAATTAAACAGCATAAATCCATTCAAAACAACAATGAAAGTGAGGCAAAGTTGTGCTAACTGGTAATCACCTACGTGCCACGCAATATATCCTAAAGCCGCAAAGCATATCATCAACGTTCCACCTGCCAACCCGTTAAAGCCATCAATAATATTGATAGCATTAGTCACCCCAGCTACAGCAAAGGCGGTAAACAATATAGAGACTGGAAGAAATGCGAGGAGATAATCTACACCAACAATTTCAAGGTGGTTCAAGCTGTACCCGGTAAGTGCCCAGGCTGCTGCACCAGTAACCATGGAAGCCAGCAGCCTTTTTAATGGGCTTACATTTTTACTGATATCTTCGGTAATCCCTGATGCAAAAACTGGCAATCCGGCAATCAGCATAGACCCAAGCAACTGAGACATGGGTTTTGGAGAAAATTTCCAGGCTACAATAAGCCCGAGGAATATCGCTATCCCGCCGACTCGGGGTGTAAGGCCAACATGGAACTTTTGCGGTCCACACGATGTGTCGTTCGACAACCTACCATGCCATTTCTTGGTCATCACAAGAAGCATGGTTAATGCCGCTGAGGTATTTGCGGATAAAAATATCCCAGAGTAAAAAAAGTCGTAGAAATTCAAAACAGCTTATTTACCCGTTAAGATTTATTAAGCAACATAATGGAACTAATAGCGATCATCGTAAAAAGAGCCAATCTTTCACGCACGTCAACTTTATTTTTTTGACAATTAATCTCAAGAGATTGGCCCTTTATGTATTTTTTTCTGGTTAGTTACCGTTATTTTTCTTTTTCCGCGAATCATCTCCTCCTCCAAAACTACCAGTGCCAGTAGTGTCCCTGCTACTTCCTGCTCTAGTGGTTCCAACGTTTGTGGTAACTGCCGACTTTACGGTAGATCCAACGTTTGCATTTATTGTTGCCTGAGCTGCAACATCAGAAGCATTGCCAGATACTGCTGCAATAACCGGCATTGATGAATAACTTAAAAAACCTGCTGCAAGAATGCCGATGCGAATAATGTTCTTTTTCATAGCTACTTTTCCTTGTTGAGTTTTTATGAATCTTTGAAGAAGCATTGAGCTGACTATCTTCTTTAGTTTAGAATTTAAAACCTGTTCCTACTGCGGCGATTAACCGGACTCCATCACCGGAGTTATGTGTCAAATCAGCTGCACCAACAACAACAGCTAAAGGTAAATTCCCCACCCAGAATGTTTTTGAGGCACCCGCATTTAGGTTCAGACCATTCCAGTCAGCAATAACGTTGAACGAATCTGCTATATCATAAGCGATATTGCCGAAAGCGTAGGTTCCATGGGCGCCTTTTCCAGAGGAAATATCTAATGGGGATTTATCTCCAAATCGACCACTACCTACACCGACACTGTAAGTTAGTTTTGAGTTACCACTGTTTTTATCGACAAATGGATCCGATTGCACACCCTGGCTGTAAACAGCGTAAAAGCTTTTACCTGCATCACCACCGTTAGTGAGCATAACGTTTTCAACACCAACGCCAAACGCATTCGCGTTTCCGAGATCCCTGAAGAGGTGCAGAGAAGCCGAATACTCCTTCCACTCACTCACATCAAGCGAAACAATAGAAAGCTGAACACCAAGGTTTTTCACAGGGTCGCCAATACCAGCACCGAATACTGCGGCACCATCAGTACCATGGGTATACTGGGCAGGAGTAGTTCCTCCCACACCAACAAAAATGACATTGTTAGACGCTCCCCAGGCAACCGGAGTTGTCAAGGATTTTCCATAATTGTTAGGCAGATAAGTGGGAGAAGATCCGTCTGCAGCCTTTAGCACTGACGGGTTCTGTACCATCAGCCCGAAGAGTAACGCTGCGAGATACTTTTTTGAGAGTTTCATGATACTGGGGGTTTAGAGGTTATTAATTCAGTTATTCTTCTTCATACTTCCCGTATCCATAACGGAAAGTGTTACAGAATGCTAAAGCTTACAATAAAAAGAGTTAGTAGGCTAAGGTGGCGAACCTCTGCAAAAAAAAAATTGTTACCGTAATTCTTTATCATGCTCATGGCCGGACAATGAAATTTTAAGTGGGAAGTAACCGTTATCGAATAATCATATCACGTGATAATGACAATAACTTCGGTACTGTAAGCACGCAGATAAATCGAATTAGAATGCTTCGCATCCTTCAGTCACAAGCGAAGTTTTTTATCCTGCATAATGGACAAAACTCAATCAGCTTTTTATAGCCGATATCACTAACATGATGGGAAATCATTAATAATGACCGCCATCTTACGGAGTTAATCCTATACTTCTTTATCGATTCCGGGTGACTCTTTGGGGGAGCCGCATATTGGCAATAGATCAGATCTTGTTACATTTATTCATTCAAATACACTCTGTATCAAATGTGTACGAACAATATCCTTTGCTTTAATTATACTTGCTTTGCATTTAAAATAAAAGCAATATTTCAAATCATTGTGATCCTGAGCATGGTTTTTAGATGAATTACTTTTTTTTCGGTTTTTTATACAAAACTTTTACATTAAATATCAAGTATTAGCTTTTCAAATGCATAGTTCTGAAGTTTGTTTTCATGTTTGACACAAAACCTGCTTTATCTGAAAGTAAACGAATTATAGCTATTGGGGATGTTCATGGCTGTCTCGTTTCCTTGAAAAAATTAATTGACCTTTCGCTGTTGTCCTCGCAGTTGTATTACTTACAATAACCGAAAAAAGCACCTTATACATGATTGTTGTACAAGGTGCTTTTCCGATTTTTTCGGTCTGGCGTAAATGACCGGGTTATTGGCTGGTGTTACCGGTTAAAGCGCAACAGCAAAATCCGAAAGGTAGGTCTTGATTGACTGGTGTTTTCCAAGGCCGAGCTTTTTATGCATTCTGTAACGGATGCTTTCCATGCCTCTGGTCGATATACCCACTGATCGGGCAATTGATACGGTATCGTAATTCAGCTTTACCAGCAAGCTTATTCTCAGCTCACGCTGGTTAAGGTTGCGATGTGTTTTCTGCAGTTTTGATAAAAAGACCGAATCAGATTCAGTCAATTCAATATTCAGGCGTTTTTCTATTGTCTCAGTCTCAATAAGGTTCAGGCATGAATCGGTCATCACTCTTTTGACAGTGGGATCAATTTCAAGTGCATGTATCTGGTCAAGCAGATCCCTCAATGCAGTTGATATTTCGGATATTGCGGTTGAAAACCTGGAGAGTTCCATATACTGAGTTGCAATCCTTGCTTTAAGAGTGGCTATCTCTTGGTCGTAATCGCTGGTAGATTTTTTGTTGAGTTCTACTTGTGCATTCATTTTGGTCTGCATTTGGGTTATTCGTTTTTCAAAATCTTGTTTAAGCAGTGTAATGTTGTTCTCTCGTTCAATCTCTTTTGCCAGGAGATCTGACCGTATTGATTCCAGTACTTTAAAAAATGGATAAGAAAGGCAGTCAGCAGGCGGTACCGATACTTGCTCCTCAAGCATGTTAAACCACGTCATCTTGGCTCCTGCAACAAGAAAGCGGTTTTTAAGCGCTATATCCCCGCCGTTCTCATCGACTTTGCACTCATCAACTGGTAGCGTTCCTGCCCTGTATGCCATCACCTTTTCAAGAACATCTTCATAGGTCGATGCTAAAAGCACGCAAAGGCCCTCAGGTGCCACAGCAGCAAATGATTCCACCATGATGCGCATAGGCGGCGGAATATTATAAAAGCCTATGACCCCGGATACAGGTTTCCAGTTAAAAAGGAGATTGGCAATCGCCAGCTTGTAGCGGTAACCAATATCAATAATGTGGGTAAGATCAAATATGATGTGAAACTGCTTGCCAATAAGTCCGGATTCATGAAGTACCGTCTGTAAAAGATCCGCATCCATGAACTCCAGCACAAAATCCCGATCCGCATCAACCCATGAATGGACAATGTCTCCATCAATCACATTGATACGCTTGGTATAACCAGCCTCAGGGTGTTTACTCTGCCAATGGCTCTTATCTGTTATTTTAAGCTTTGGCTCTTTGGAAACTGCCATCAGTGAAATTTTACAATTACAGCACCACGTCCTCCTCTGGCGTGATATAAGCCGTAATAATAGTATTTATTTATTGAAAAACAATGCATTTGCACTACTTCACTGCATAAAATTACGCTACTACATCATCCTTACGCCAATACAGTAATTTTTCCCGCAAATCAGCCAACATTTCCTGCATAATACCCCGATCACCTCATCCTATCCATCAGCCACACAATCAGGAGAAAAATGTAGACCACAACAAACGGAAGAGAAAAAATCAACCAGTAAAACCCCCTCTTCCCGACCCTCCTAGCACCACAATGCGGACAAACCACCTCATCACCCAAAAACTCACCGCCGCATTTTTTACAACACACTACAGACATTTGAGCAAAACTTTAAAAAAGTTATACACCACCGTAAAAAAACGCGCCAACAACGCCCCATTACGTCAAAGCATGATAACCAACGTCTAAAAATGTAACCATTGTACTCAAAAAATCACAAAAAAAAGGGCCCCCATCATCAGGAGCCCCATCTTCCCTTTCTTCCTCTCTCTTAATCTTTCTTCCTCAGTACTTCCCCTCTCATCACTTCTTATCTTTCTCATTACTTTCTTCCTCAGTACTTTCCTCTCTTTTATTGTACTCAGTACTGGATCTTGGGAATGCACACTTCTTCTTTTTTAAAGAAGTGCATTCCCAAGATCCTCAATCAAATCCCCACTATCTTCGATTCCCACGGACAGTCGAATAATAGAATCCGTAATCCCCGCCGCAAGCCGATGCTCACTATCCATAGATGCATGGCTCATCGTAGCAGGATGCTCAATCAGCGACTCAACCCCCCCAAGGCTTTCAGCCAGAGCAAAAAGCTTTGTTGCCTTCAGCACTCTGTACAGATCCTCAATCGGTCCATCAAGCTCAAAGGAAACCATACCGCCAAAACTCTTCTGCTGTTTTTTAGCCAGCTCATGCTGCGGATGGGACGTAAGGCCAGGATAAAAAACCCGCTTCACCTTTGGATGCTTTTCAAGATACTCCGCTACAGCAAGTGCATTACGCTCATGCTCCCGCATCCTTACAACAAGGGTCTTGATACCGCGAAGCACCAGCCAGCAATCAAACGGCTGCGCACAAGTACCAAGAGCGTTCACCAAAAACTTCAGCTTACTGTCAAGCTCCTCATTGTTCGACAGCACTGCCCCACCAACCACATCGGAATGCCCGTTCAGGTACTTGGTAGTCGAATGAACCACAATATCAGCTCCCAACTCAAAAGGCTTCTGACCATAAGGCGAAAGAAAAGTATTATCAACAATCGTGAGTAGCCCTCTCTCTTTAGCGAGAGCTGAAACTGCTGGAATATCAACAAGGTTCAACAGTGGATTCGAAGGAGTCTCCACCCACACTGCTTTCGTTTTTTCATTTACAAATGGCACAAGGTTCCCTGCTTCCTGCAGATTCACAAAATGCACCTTAATGCCAAAATGCTCCTCAACCGTCTTCATCAGCCTCGAAGTGCCACCATAACAATCATCAGTACAAATAATCTCATCACCCGAATGGAACAGGTTCAAGGTTGAAGTAATCGCCGCCATCCCAGTTGTAACGGCAACAGCAAAGCTGCACCCCTCAAGTGCACAAAGGCTGTCTTCAAGTGCTTTACGAGTCGGATTCCCGCTCCGTGTATAATCAAATCCCCGGTGCTTCCCAATATCCTCAAACACAAAAGTAGACGATTGGTAAATCGGAGTCATAATAGCGCCGTAAGCCTTGTCAGGGCCTACACCAGCATGAATAGTGTCAGTCTGAAAACTCATGGATCCCTTTTTAGTTAGATTATTATCGAATGTATAAAATAAAAAAACCTCTTCCACGATGAGCCTGGAAGAGGTTTAATGCGTAACTCTATTTCTAATGGCAGTCCCAGAAGCCGACATACCTGTTTTGAAAAGAGAAGCTGAAAAAAAACCTCTTTTTCACTCATCGTTCTTCTGCTTCATCTGAAAAAAACAGATGCATAGAGCGCAAAAGTAGAATGTGGCACCGTGTCCCGCTAAAAAGCAGAATCGGTTGTCAAGGCATCACCGGGTCTATTCCCTCAGCCTTTCTTGATGAACAACATACCCAAAAAACAAATTAACAATCGTTAATATAACATTTCCCCCATATTTCTCCTTTCTTCTCTTTCCTTCTTCTCTCTTCTCTTCCCTTTCTTCCTCAGTACTTTCTTATCTTTCCTTCCTCAGTACCCAGTACTTCTTCCCTCCGTACTTTCTTTCTATAGTATCCCCAATCGCAAGCGAAGCCGTAGCCGCTGGCGAAGGAGCATTACAGACATGAATAATATTCCCATGTACTCTAAAATCAAAATCATCCAGCAGATTTCCTTCCCGATCACAAGCCTGAGCACGAATGCCAGCTCCTCCAACTTCAAGATGCTCCTCCTGAATCTCAGGAATAAGCTTCTGTAACGCCTTCACAAACGAAAGCTTGCTGAATGAACGTTGATACTCACCCATCCCCATACGCCAATGCTTCGCCGCTACTGTTCTAAAGCCTGGCCATAAAAGGGATTCCCATGTATCCCGCAGATTAAAATCAGTTTTCAGATAAGCCTCCCGGCCAAAAGCAAAGACTGCATTAGGTCCACACTCTACCCCGCCGCCAATCATTCGAGTAAAATGCACCCCGAGAAACGGAAATGCGGGGTCAGGTACCGGATAAATCAAATGATTGACCAACTGCGGAGCCGATGCTTTCAGTTGATAATATTCGCCACGAAAAGGAAGAATACGCAACGGTAAACCGGGTTCAGTCAACCGCGCTAACCTGTCCGACTGCAAGCCGGCACACACAACCGCAGCTTTGCCCCTCAGCACCCTCGATTCGCTAATAACCTCTACCCCATCACCCTGACTCCGAATATCAACCACACGTTCACCAAAAAGAATCTCCGCACCCAACTCAACCAGCTTTTCTGCATACTTTTTTGATACCGCCGTGTAATCAACAATCCCAGCCTGTGGAACCAAAAGCCCACGCATCCCTCTGCAGTTCGGTTCAACTTCGCGGATTTCAGAAGGCGATAAAAACTTCAACCCATCCAAACCATTAGCAACTCCCCTGCGATACAACTCCTCCAATCTTGGCAACTCAACCTCACAAGTCGCCACAACAATTTTCCCACATATCTCGTAAGGGATATTTTCACTCTCACAAAACTCAAGCAACTGCTCATACCCCTTCCGGCAATTAAGCGCCT
>JAPLFE010000005.1 GCA_026390855.1 Chlorobiales bacterium
TAAAGGAGGAACCGTCCTAAAAAAAGAGGTCGTTTTATGATTAAATGGCTTCAATGTATGAACTAAAGCTTGTAGATTAAACTACGTCAAACTGCTGGTCGTTAATTGCCGAAATCTGCGGAAATCAAATTTCCGCCTACACACCATAAATGTTGAGCGGTAATATCATACCGGTATGATTTTCTGTTGTACTGAGCAAAGGTGATTTATCAATGTATCAAAGCTCTTGTTAAATCTGCAACAAGGTATACCTAACCATCCGAATATACTCATCTTCAGATTCTTATTGTCTCATAGCTGCTTGTCCTTCTTTATGGATGACTTCAATAATCATAGATCGTAAGAACAAGCTTTCTGTTTCAACTAATGTCAAATAACTGGTTTCCAGTAATGGATAGAGGGTTGTTGTGTTGTTCGGGTTCGACTAACAGAAAAAAGGATACAAACCCATGACACAAGATCAAGGTAAAATCGCAGGAGGGGAGGTGATGCTGTTACTGGGGGCTGTTGGATGGATAATCTTTTTTTGCTGCACAAGAGAAAGCATTGTAAACGGTCAGAAGCTGATGAGCATGTGATGATAGACTGCTCGAACTAATACCAAATAACCGAAATCTGACTGTCATTGAGAGGGAAATTCTAAAATAAAAATATAGGAGGTGTTTATGGAAGATTGAAGAGATCCAGGAGGGGGCGGAAACCCCTCCCCGAAAGGGCAGAGGTAAGAGGATTTGTTTTGAGCTAACAGGAAATAACCAGATGCGAATAGTAGATAGAGGGGTAGTAGTGATGGTTCTTGCAATGAAAATAATAGGAGAGAAACGCAATGAAAAAAATCAAAAGACATCACAAAGGAATTGCTCTTTTGGTGGCATTGCTTTCTGGAGGTGGTTTGCAGGCATGGTTACTACGAAATACAAAGCAGGGAAATAGTTGTCAAGATGTTGGAAGTAGGATGATAGAGTATTCCAGCTAATAAGAACTAACCGAAAGATAATAATATCTGAGAGGGAAATTTTAAACCAAACAAACTTGCAAAACCATGAACTCTCTTCAAAAAAGTATAGCTGCCGGATTCATGGGAATAAGAGTGGACTCATATGACACAACACGAGGAATAAAAGATTCAGTTATACAGTTCAGCATTCTGCTCCAACTAATTCCAAATAACCGGCATCGAGTTATAGTTATAGAGGAAATTGATCAAACCAAAAAAGGAGGTGGTTATGAATGACTGAGAATTAAGAGGGGGCAATGAGCCCCCTCCCCGAAAAGGGTTAGTAATCAAAAGATATGGGCATGACAGGTCTGGCTGTCGAGTAAATCCAAAGTGACCTCGACAAACCCGGGTTCGATTCCCGGCATGTCCACAAAATTAAACTTCATAATCCTAAATATGTTTTCATTATGAACACATTTCTAAAAGCTCTATACCGTTTAAGTGGCGCGACTTACGATGTCATAAAGCATTGCAGTCCAGACACGAGAACTCGTTACAGTCACATTGCATATGCATTGTTGTTGACGGCTGGATTAGCGGTATTCGGTGGCTATGAAATAGCAAGTCAATTCACAGATACAATCTGGATTGATTTGCTAGTGGGGCTGTTTTGGGGTCTTGCGGTGTTCAGTTTTGATTTCTTTCTCATCAACAGCATGGCCGGGAAAGTACAACGTATCATGAGAATAGGCGTAGGGTTAGCCAGTGTTTTGATTACTATAAGCGCGTTTTTTATCACACTGAATCGTGCAACGATAGAGACAACTGTTAATCGCGATACAAGTAGCAGGATAGCAACAATCCAGAGAGAGTACCTTGCAGGGAAAGAGGTACGGTATGCACAGGTTACAGAAAAGAAGAGCGCTATTGCGCGTTATCATCAAGCCAACTGCGTTACAGAAGCTCTCAACGGATACCCAGGAGCTCGATATGAAGCTAAACATAGGCTTTGCGACGTTACAAATAAAGAAATTGCTGCAGAATGCTCTAAGCTTGATATGGCTGAACAGTCATATTTAAATAATTATTTAGATGCAAAAAGAGCAATTCTGAGCGAACGGAGCAATGATTATTTCGCGAAACTCCGTCTTCTGCCGCAAATTTTGAATAGAGATTTTACAACGCAGTTTTTTGCTTTATGCGGGTTCATATTCTTTTGTGCTTTGGAAATACAAAGTATGACTCTAAAGTTCAACATCACTAAGGATGATGAATATCACAAAGCCCTAAATATATTCATTGAGCATCAAAGAAAATTAACGGAGGAGAGCTTAAATGAGGCAAACCGAGCTGCAAAAGAAAAAGCCTTAATACGTAATAAAAAAGCTTCCTCAGAAGAACAGCAGGAACAATTTGTTGTAGCCATGGATGAAGTCCAGGATATCGCAACAAAAGAAAAAGCAATTAAAAGTATTTTAAAGATCTGTATCAACAATGGGTACTTAGATAGTGCAAAGGAGATCAAAAGGATATTTGGCCAAGATGAATCAACTTCATCAGACAAGGATGATGTACAAGATATATTCGAAATGAATCAAACTATGAAAGAAATTGTTGAGACAATTAAAATCTGTTCAACCAACAAAACACTTTGTGAAAATATTTTTAACTGGATCGTTAAAAATATCGATTATGACACTGAACATTCAAAACAACACTATCGTACAGCAATGCAAACCTATGATGAAAAGCTTGGGCTTTGTGGCGAATTGAGTGTCTTGTACATGAGCATGTTACGGGCAGTCAATATTGACTGCAACTATTGCACAGTGACAAAGGATATAAACGAAAAGCCTGTTACGCATGCATGTGTAATAATCGATAATGATGATGGCTCATCAACACTTTCAGATGTAGCTTATAAGGCGTTTCAAATCAATCATTCTGAATACAGAGCGATTTCTGATGAGGAACTAATGGTCAAATACGACAGCTGGAACCAGAGGTAATGATCTTTTGTATAAAACAATGTCGAAATAACTTGAACTAACTGGATTACACTTATAAATAGAGGGAGGTCTTTTACTCAACATTTAATTCTTTACGTTATGAGTCTAATTGCTGTAATCAAAGGGATCATTTCCCGTACGGGGTGGAACCAAAATAAGTTTCGCGGCAATCAGCCATGGACGGATGTTGACATGCACGCACCTTTGGAAGAAGATCCAAAGCCCTACAGCTCTGTCGTAAAAGAGAAAAAACAGCCAAATAAGTCGTTTGATGAAATTTTGAGTGATAAAATCGCATTTTTCGAATCATTACCATCATTAAAATAAATTGCTAATGCAGAAATATCTCATATTCTTAACACTGCTTGTTATCAGTTGTGCATGGTATGCTGCAGATAGCATTAACATGATGCTCTATAATAATAAAACGCCTTATACTGTTGAGTGTAAAGGGATTATACTTGACAAGAGTAAAGTATATGCTATAAGTAATACCTAAGTTGAGCGATAAGTAATAATCCAGACTGCTTAGAGCGCCAAAAAATGCAATAATCTGATAGCGATAGCTGAAACGAGCAGAAATCAATATCTGGAGATTGAGAAATGCCGGTTTTCACCGTGAATCGACTGGC
>JAPLFE010000155.1 GCA_026390855.1 Chlorobiales bacterium
TTCTATTATTATATATACCTTTGTCCATCATAACAGGTATACATATTCCTCGAGGTGCGATTATTGGTCCTGGTATTAGGATTTATCATTATGGCTGTATTATTTTAAATCCATTAACTGTAATAGGTAAAAATTGCACAATACGTCATGGGGTTACTATAGGGAATAGGCATGCAGATGATGATGTTCCGGTTATAGGTGATAACGTAGTTATTGGGGCAGGTGCAAAAATATTAGGAAATATAAGAATTGGTAATAATGTACTTATCGGTGCAAATGCAGTTGTGCTATATGATGTCCCTGATAACAATATGGCCGCTGGAATTCCTGCAAGAAACAGACAAAAAAAGTCGTAAAAAAACTTCCTATTGCTACTTATTCATATAAGAATTTCGAAGAAAGAATCTATGATAAGTACTCAATAAAAAGTTATTCCGTAATCCTTCCAGATACTATGGCCATTCAGTATTTGGCTGATATTTATTTAATGTTTTTTTGTCAATTTAAGACTTAAATCCTATTAAGTTAGTATTAATTATCTTTTCAATGCGATTAACTTCTGGAGTAGAGGGAGGCGAGGCATAAGGTTTTAGTATCTTTTGCGTTTGAATCGTCAATAGCGGGTGAATTGTTTTGCTGATATGTTATACAGACTCATGATTAAAGACTGGTCGCTCTGCTGCATGTCATACAAAGAGTAAAAACCTTCTAATAACTAATTATTACGCAGGTCATAAACAGAATAGAGATTCAGCTCTTGCTACTCCAAATGGCCTTTGTATTAAAAAAATCTGATATACTATTGCATTTGAACCCAGTGAGGTGCTAAACAATCACCTCCTTTTGCCAGAGTACGGCAAGTTGGATTGATCGAGCTGGTATTAGTATTAAGAAAAATAGGTAAGTAGTGAAAAAAACAGAATCATCATCGGAAGAAATCTTAGGGTATAAGGTAATGAATTGCGGGTTGAAACATTGCTTGCAAACAATTCATGATTGGATTGAAGAAGGGAACTCATGCAGGTTACTCTCATGCCTCAATCCTCACTCGTATGCTGTCTCACGAGGCAATAGCGTGTTTGGTCATGCCCTGCATGATGCTGATTGGCTGATCCCTGATGGAACAGGTATTGTCTATGCATCAAAGTGGCTGAATGGAGCTATTGATGACCGGATTACTGGTTCCGATATATTTAGTGGCGTACATAACCATTTTCAGCTCATCGGAGGGAAAAGTGTGTTTTTTCTTGGCTCCTCTGAAGAGATATTAGAGATTATTCGTCAAAACATGGCTCATGATTATCCTTATATTAAGATATCTGGAACCTATTCACCACCATATAAGGCTCAGTTTTCAGAAAGTGATACCATGAAAATGGTCAATGCTATTAATGCAGCAAAGCCTGATGTTCTTTGGGTCGCTATGACTGCGCCAAAGCAGGAAATATGGCTTTTTCAAAACCGACACCGATTGAATGTGAAGTTTGCTGCAAGTCTTGGAGCAGTCTTTGACTTTTATGCTGGAAAAGTGAAACGTTCGCATCCTGTTTTTCAAAAGCTCGGTCTTGAATGGCTCCCCAGATTGATTCAAGAACCACGTAGATTATGGCGAAGAATGTTTGTCTCAGCCCCAATATTTTTGTGGCATGTAATGCTTGCCGTAGTCCGAAAACGAAAAGAAGTGGATGTCGTGAAAACGCCGATTAAAACCGGTAGAAAGTAGAGAACGCAAGAATCTGTGCGACGTGAAGGTCTTGTAGTGGAGTTGTCTGATAAAACAGTCCAACTGTTCAGTCAGTCGAGACTGCCAATACATGCAGGACAAGTAAGTGACTTTTGTGAAGCTATTGGTAAACGTATCTGTAAACTGTAAGTTGATCAACGAGAAGAGAAAGATCTGGGCATTGGGACGGTAAAGGTGTAACCGGCAAATAAGAACCAGCGATTTTTTGAAAATAAGTATCGTCAGTTGGGCGTAAAATAATACCCGTTATTCTTCGTCGTTTAACGGTGCGAACCAAACTCAGCGTGCTTGGCGATGAAAACCAAATAAACTCAAACTGACAGAAGGGTGAGCGAGCAACCCATTTCTGAATCCGTCCAAAGAAAATTTACAAAACGAACCCATTCAGTTATTTGCAAAAGGGGGTATGTTCGCCCAGCACTCTTTCGCAGCACTCAGCAAAGCCCACTGCCACTATTAAAGTGGTTGTTTTTTGAAAAATATTTTTACATCCCAACTTTTTTTATATTTAAAAATATTTTATTCACATTCTAACGCTATCCCCCCATGCGTTACCTTTCTATATTGTCTGCAGTTCTTGTTCTCTTTTTTGATCTTAACCTTTCTGGCTGCGCTACATACAACGACCTTCCTGCCGGCACGCGCATCTCTGTCGGGGAGCATTCTCAGGGTGTGGTCAATCGTGAAATAATTGAGGCTCCCTCTTCTGCGGCATCGCCGTATCAGCCGACTGATTATGTTATCGGTCCTAATGATGTCTTGTACATTACTGTCAACGGCTTGATGGACTATAGTTCTGGCAATGCATTGGTAAACACTGTGCAAAGCAATCAAAAGGTTTCCGGATACAGGGTTGATGGCAGGGGCTGTATTTTTATCCCCTTGGCAGGTGAAGTCCATGTGGGAGGCCTGACCATGTCAGCCGCTCGCAGCCGTATTAATTCGACCATACTCCACTACTTCAATAAGCCTCGTGTGGTCATCGAGATTGCCGAGTACCGCAACCGGCTGGTCTTTGTTTTTGGGGCGGTCAAGATTCAGGGTCCACTGCCTATAACTCCTGGCGGGATGAATCTTGCTCAGGCCATTGCCGGCGCACAGCTCCGCGATACAGGGTACAATCTCGAAAAGGTGAGGATCATCCGCTCTCTTACACCTACGCAGGGAGAACTTCTTGTAGTAAATTTTAAAAGGGTGATGCAGGGCAAAGCTCTTCCCATGGCGTTGCATGAGGGCGACATTATCTATATCCCGAAAAGCACTATGGGTGGCTGGAATGATGCTATCTCTGATATTCTGCCATCGCTTCAGGCAGTGAGCTCTTCGTTGCAGCCATTTGTCAATATCAAGTATCTGAAAAACTGACCCTTGTCGTTAAAAGCGTGTTTCAGCACCTTTTTTTCTTGATTTACCCCCTAATCAATATCAGTTATGAATCCTATCGATAATGTGCCGCAGCAGGAAGTTAATCTTTCTGATTATATCAAGATCCTTCTCCGTCGCAGAAAGGTGATTGTGACGGGGTTTCTTTCAGTCTTCATACTTGCGGCGCTCTACACCTTTCTGATGAAGCCGGTCTATGAGGCCAGCTCAAGCGTCTATGTGAAGGACGATAAGACGAAAATTGACGAAATGAGTAGTATGCTGATGATGGGTAAGTCAGCCTCTATTCAGGCAGAAATAGAGATCATCAAGTCGAGGACCATCGCTGAGAATGTGGTCAGAAACTATCATTTAGACTGGCAGGTTAAACCCTCCTCTTCAATCGCCTCATCTAATTTTTTGACCCTGCAATCGACACTGCCTTGGTCAAAAGATAATACCTCTTACCTTCTGACGATGACCGGTCCGGATTCATTCGTGGTCACGGATGCTGATGATAAAGTACTTGGAAATGGTAAGTCTGGTATTCCATTCCAGCATTTCGGGCTTTCACTTCAAGTTCAGCTTTACGGTAAAAAAGGAGATACCTTCACGCTGAAAAGGCTCAATTTTAACCGTGCGGTAGAGGGTTTGCAGAACGGGTGCAAGGTTGCAGAAGTAGTTAAAATGAGCAACGTTATCAAGATAGCATACCAGAATACTGATCCGGTGCTTTCGCGCAATGTGGTGAACGGCTTGGTCCAGGAGTATTTGAGCAAGAGCCTGCTGTTCAAAACCCAGGAAGCCAGTCGATCGGTTAACTTCATTGAAATGCAGCTGCAGGGTGTAAAGGATGATATGCAGAGAGCAGAAACAAAGCTGCAGGAATATAAAAGTTCAACCGGCGTTGTTCAGCTTGATGCGGAAGCAAAGAACGTGATTGACAGCTTTTC
>JAPLFE010000008.1 GCA_026390855.1 Chlorobiales bacterium
TGACGTGAGCCCAAAAAACTGTACCACTTGGAATTAGAGTGAAGTAATAATAAACTCAACCAAGGAGGTACAAAACATGAAAACCAAGCGATTCACAACAGAGCAAATTATCGGAGTCCTGAAGGAAGCTGAATCCGGCATGCCGGTGAAAGAACTATGCCGTAAGTACGGAATGAGCGATGCGACTCTGTACAATTGGAAATCCAAATATGGTGGCATGGCAGTCAGTGAGGCTCGAAGGTTAAAGGATCTTGAAGAAGAAAACCGTCGTCTGAAAAAGTTGGTAGCCGATCAAGCCCTTGATATTCAGATGCTTAAGGAGATCACCACAAAAAAGTGGTGACGCCCGAAGAAAAACGCAAAGCGGTAGATCATTTGCGAGAACACTTTGGGCAGAGTCTTCGGAAAATTTGTGTATTACTCGGCATATCGCGTTCAACGTGGTACTATGAAAAGAAAGCGGATGATAATGACCCTATCCGTGAGCGATTGCGAAAACTGGCTGATGAACGAAAGCGATGGGGTTATCGTCGGTTGCATAATCGTTTAAGGCGAGAAGGGTTTGAGATCAATCATAAAAGGACCGAACGACTCTACCGTGAAGAAGGGCTAATGCTCCGCATAAGAAGACGAAAAAAGATGATAGCGGTACAACGATCAACACCGCCAAAGGCTTCGCGGATAAACGAGTGCTGGGCAATGGACTTTATGAACGATAATCTTGCTAACGGAAGAAAAATCAGGCTGCTCAATGTGCATGATAGCTATACGAAGGAGTATTTAGGTTTCGAAGTAGACAGCTCAATCAATGGTAAAAGGGTCTGCCGAGTTTTGGATCGTATCATATGGCTGAAAGGAATACCGGAAATGATCACCGTAGATAATGGTCCTGAATTTATCAGCAATGCACTTGATGCCTGGGCATGTCAGCATGATGTTAAGTTAATATTCAATCGACCTGGCACACCAGTGGATAATGCCTTTATTGAAAGCTTTAACGGACGAGTTCGCGATGAGTGCCTGAATATGAACTGGTTTCTGAGTCTTGATCATGCACGAACGGTCATTGAACTATGGAGACAGGATTACAATACGAATCGGCCTCATAGTGCTTTAGGCGGCTTAACACCTGAAGAATTTGTGGTTCAACAAACAGAAAGTTTCCAATTGCAAGTGGTACAGTAAATGGGGGCAGGTCATCCTCAGAGTAAACTGTCATTGACGTGTATCTCTAAGGCTCATAAGTGTATGGAGCCAATTAGTGAGGTTTTGAGATAAAATCATGTGGCCGGTTTCCGCTGATCTGGAGGAGAAAAACGTTTCGATGAAAAACCAATAAAAGGTTTATTTAAAATGTTCATGATCATCAGCATATTTTTAGTAGGCACATTGTCTCAAATCATTATTTTGTCGCAAAAAGCTTTTACTGGAAAATCTAAAAAAGAATATCATGAGCGACTTACCGAACTGTCCAAAATGCAATTCTGAATACACCTATGAGGTGGGAGCCCTCTTGACCTGCCCTGAGTGCGCCTACGAATGGAGCGAGTTTGTGGCTAATGCGTCGGAAAAAGTTCGTGTCTGGAAAGATGCAAATGGCACCATATTGCAGGATGGTGATACTGTGACGGTGATCAAGGATCTCAAGGTCAAGGGATCGTCATCAGCGCTCAAGGGTGGCACGAAGGTGAAAAACATCCGCCTCATCGACGGCGACCACGACATCGACTGCAAAATTGATGGTTTTGGCGCTATGCAATTGAAGTCTGAATTCGTCAAGAAAGCCTGAGACGAATCCATCCCCGGCCATTTAAGCGTCCTTTACCATGCCTGACTTTAGCGCCTGTAGTTGCATTCTCGACCGCAGGCACTTACTTTACCTCAGACAAGTTGATCAATCGCCTTCCCATTGATTATTTTAACCAGGTACTCTTATTGAGTACAAGCTCAAGTCTATGGTCGATGGCATAATCTTGTTCAAAAATAACCAAACGGAGAATACCATGTCAGTAGAAAACGCGAAAGCATTCATTGAAAAAATGAAGTCCGACGAAGCGTTCAGGGCACACATTCTGGCTATTGAAAATGTCGAAGAATACATGGCAGCAGCCATCAACGCAAGTTTCATTTTCACTGAAGCGGAAATGCAACAGGTGCAAAGTGAATTCACTGATGAGGATCTGGACGATATGGCGGGGTGGTTATTTAAATGGAACCATATTTTTGATGAACCGGATTAAGATAATCCGGTCTCCTGTTATTTCCAGTGAAGCAAACGGATAAACGGGCTATTAAAAACTGTGCGGCATATGAGCTGCAGCTGCGACAAGTGCTCTATCCCTGATACGCATTGCATAATAATAAACATCTCTGTCAACCCAAATCGATACTTCCCTAGATGTTTGCCTCGTAGATGACATACTCTTTATAAGGTTTTCCTCCGATCACCTTTGCCAGTTTACTCATAGCTTCATTTGCTTTAAGTACCCAGCTCATTTCACTGGCAAACACACCGTGCTTTACTCCGTAATCAGCAATTTGGGTATTGAGAATGCTGTCAACTCCCTTGTTACGATATTCTGGCAGAACACCCATGGTGATGGTACGAACCATAGTGATTTTGCGGCTGTACCAAAGATATTTCAGCAGTCCAATCGGCGAAAACGGATTTCCGTTAACATGTTTCAATGCCTGGTTAACATCTGGGAGTGAAAGCGAAAACCCGACAGTTCGCTTGTTTCGATCCTCGACAAAATAAATATAGTGCGGGTTTGCAAGCGGCTTAAGGCTTTTTGCGAGAAAATTAAACTCTTTGTCTGTCATGGGAACGAACCCCCAATTTTTCTCCCAGGCCTTATTGTAAATATCCCGGATACGTTCTATTTCCCGGTCAAAGTCTTTCATGTTCATAATACGTACAGTCAGCCCCTCTCTTTTCTTAACATGCTCTGCTATACGACGCAGGCGATCAAGATCGATAATATTTTTATCGATATACCAGGCAAGAAGCTCCTGCCCGATATGGTGCCCATACTTTTTAACAAGATCATTGTAGTACGGTGGATTGTAGAGCATGAGAAAAACAGGTGGACTGTCGTATCCTTTTGTCAACATACCACACTGATCGTTCATAGATGGACTGATGGGGCCACGCATGACATTGAGGCCTTTCCCTTTCAACCACTTTGCTGCAGCATCAAAAAGAGTGTTGGCAACCTCCTGATCATTGACGCACTCAAAAAAGCCCCAGAAACCGACCTTGTCGCTGTGAAACTCATTGTGCCGCCGGTTTTCAATTGCAGCAATAGTACCCACCATCACCCCGTCTTTCCATGCGGTAAAAAGAGCTAATGACGCATGATCATACAAGGGAAACACTTTCGTATCAAGTGTCTTCATATAATCATCAATAACTGGTGGAACCCAGTTTTTATTGAGCTCTGAATCATTACGGTAGATCTGCCAAGCAAAGGTGATAAATTGCTTACGTTCTTTTTTATTGTGTACCTGCCGGATCTCTATAGCCATAATGTTTTTTTCTACTGCGTTATAGTTTTTCCGTTGAAATCACTCCCCTTCGAAAGATATTTTACTTGATAAGCTCATGGATGACTGCTGCACCCTCACGAAGCACGCGTTCAGTCTCGTCCCATGAAATGCACTCATCCGTTATAGAAACTCCATACCTCAGCTTATCAGGATCCTCAGGAAAAGGCTGATTACCAGCACAGATATTGCTTTCGATCATAACACCGGCAATGCTTTTATTCCCATCGGTTTTCTGTTTGAGAATGTTCTCCCAAACCTTCAGCTGCTGTTCGTGTTTTTTTCCTGAATTCGCATGACTGCAGTCAACAAGAAGTGACTGTTGAAGACCTGCCTTTTCAATCCAAGATTCAGCAAGTGCAATACTGTCTGCATCATAATTCGGTTTATCACCACCACCGCGAAGCACAAGATGTCCAAACGGATTTCCTTTTGTAGTAATAACACTGCTGTGCCCATCCTGATCAATACCAAGAAAACTATGGGGATGCATTGCCGAACGAATTGCGTCGATAGCTACGTTAATGCGCCCGTCTGTGGAATTCTTGAAACCGATAGGCATGGAGAGGCCACTAGCCATCTGACGATGGGTCTGCGACTCAATAGTCCTTGCACCTATAGCTGCCCAGCTCACAACATCGGCTACATACTGGGGAGTTATTGGATCAAGAAATTCTGTAGCCGCTGGCAACCCGATTTCATTGATATCAAGTAAAAGCTTTCTGGCATAAAACAGTCCGTGTGCAATATCATAAGTATCATCCAGGTGAGGATCATTGATAAACCCTTTCCATCCAACAGTGGTACGTGGCTTTTCAAAGTAAACGCGCATAATGATGCACAAATCATCCTGAAGCTCTATGCGCAATGCCGCAAGCTTTTTGGCATATTCAAGGGCTGCTTCAGTATCATGTATTGAACAAGGACCAACAATCATCAGCATTCTGGAATCCTTGCCGGTCAATATATTTTCTACTTCACGACGTCCTGTAACAACCGTACTGGCAATTCGCTCATCCACCGGCAGTTGCTCCTTGAGTGCCTTTGGAGAAGAAAGACGAATAATGCGTGAAACTCTTAAATCATATAACTTTTCCATTCGTTTTCAACAATAATATCATCATAGAAATTAATAGGATACAAGATAAAAAAAACCTTAATATATTAATCAGTATCAATACCTATTAATTCAGGGCGATCTCAATCCCCCATTGACCCGTTATTTTTGATATTCTTATCTCTTATAGCATCCTCCTTGCTCGACTTCAAAGTTCGGCATGACAAGCTAGAATATCGCAATATGAAATTGAAAAATATGAATGGCAAGGTATCTGATAATACTGCTCTTTGAAAGACGGGATTCTAATAAACCATTTCCGATTAAATACAAATATCAAAAACATAAGAGTTGGAATACTCAAAAATCAGCTTTTGATATTAATTTCTTATTTTATAGCACTTTATAAGATAATGACCTTATTTATTGTTAACAGTTGCTCATGCATCAAGACAAATCGCTTCTTTGCTCATTCACTTTTTTTCTTACAGTTATCATAGTGAACAGCACTGGTCTGCCGCTTTATGCTGCGGAAAACCAGAGGATGGCCGAAGCCGCCCTTTCTAACCTCAATGTCGTTCATAATCTTCCGCCAGTCTGGCTTGTTGCTCCATTTATCACTCTTCTAGCTATGATTGCGACCGGACCTCTTTTCTATCATCGGTTCTGGGAAAATCATTATGTAAAGATCTCCCTAGGACTCGCTTTAGCTGTGGCGGGGTACTATGGGGGTTTCATGGAAAGCGGGCTGCATGCTCTTGAACATACTGTCGAAGAGTATCTTTCCTTTATTGCCTTAATCTCATCTCTATTTGTCGTATCGGGAGGAATACTGATAAAGATAAAACGGAGAGGAAGTCCCTTGATTAACACTTTACTACTATTTCTAGGAGCAATAATTGCCAATTTAATCGGAACAACTGGTGCCTCAATGCTGCTCATACGGCCGTACATGAGGATCAATGAGGGTCGTCTTAAAGCGTTTCATATTGTTTTCTTTATTTTTATTATCAGCAATATAGGAGGAGCGCTTACTCCTATTGGTGACCCGCCTCTATTCCTTGGCTTTTTAAAAGGCGTACCGTTTTTTTGGGTTTTAACAAAAGTATGGCTACCGTGGATCGTGACCGTGGCTGGCCTTCTTCTGATTTTTATTTTTCTGGATATAAGTACTGGCAAAGGTCAGCCGAATGCCATTGAAAAAAAAGGCGGAGTTAGCATTACGGGAGCAAAAAACTTCTTTTACCTTGCAATTATTATTGCAGCAGTATTTCTTGATCCAGCAGTTATTGTGGGATTTCCGAGTTTGCAAAACTTGCTTCATGTCCCATTCGGTATCCGCGAACTGATCATGTTTGGGATTGCTTTCGCAGCTTTTAAAACTGCTGATAAAGAAGCTCTAAGGGGCAATGAATTCAACTTTGAACCAATCAAGGAGGTTGCCTTTCTCTTTATTGGTATTTTTACCACTATGATTCCTGCGCTTGAACTCATCGGAAATTATGCTGAAACACATGCTGGCGAACTATCAGTATCGCGCTTTTATTGGATGACTGGGGCTCTTTCCGGCGTGCTGGATAATGCTCCTACCTACTTGAATTTTTTTGCAGGAGCATTAGGAAAATTTGGTCTGGATATCGGATCTCCGGCTAACATAAAAATTTTTGCCACTGGAGTGGGCTCTCCGGTTCAGGGTGATGTTTCCTCTGATATTTATCTGATGGCAATATCTTTAGCTTCAGTCTTTTTTGGTGCGATGACTTACATCGGTAATGCACCGAATTTTATGGTTAGAAACATTGCCGCTCAAGCAGAGGTTGACGTACCCGATTTTGTTGAGTACATCTATAAGTACTCTATACCGATTTTGCTACCATTGTTTGTTCTGGTATGGGTACTTTTTATTTACAAGTAGAGAAAGAGCGTTAAACTGAAACCTTTATGGGTATGAAAAGTTTTATTACGGCTATCAACAATAGTGAGCATGGTTTTTTTATCAAAAACTCTGTGTTTCTTCCGTTTCATTGTGAAATTATCAGCATCTGGATTGGAAAGGAGATGTCATTACTGTCGACACCCGATGTGATTACCGATCTTGATGATCGTAATGTTCTCTCTATCAGAGAGGGGGAATCCTACACCAATCTTGTGTTCAGGAAATGGAATGATCTTTCCAAAGAGCTTGGCCATCATAGTGGGCACATCATTCTTCATGCAACTGAAAAGGGAGCTGATATATTCAGCAAAAAAAACCTTCATTACATTCGT
>JAPLFE010000026.1 GCA_026390855.1 Chlorobiales bacterium
GGCAGAGGGTGGCGATTGCCAGGGCATTGGTGACTTCGCCAAAGATCATTTTTGCCGATGAACCGCCAGGCAATCTCGATACGAAGAATTCCGCAGAGATCATGAAAATTCTACAAGGCCTTCATGCAGAGGGGAAAACCATCATCCTGGTTACTCATGAAAATGAGATCGCTGAATATGCGGGGCGTGTCATTACCATGAGGGATGGTGTTATCCTTACCGATCAACGCAACCCGGGAAAAGAACCCTCAATTGCCACTGCAAAAGAGTTGGGGTTTGACATCCATGGCGCAACAAAGGGCTCGCTCTTGCAGGATGGCCGGTTTATCGGCTTTATTGCACAGGCTTTTCAGTCAATATTAGCCAACAAGATGCGCTCTTTTCTTTCCGTGCTCGGAATTCTGGTTGGCGTTGCATCAGTCATTGCCATGATGGCCCTTGGCGAGGGCGCTAAAGCATCAATGCAGGAGCAGTTGAAATCGATGGGATCCAACATGCTCTCGATCAGGGCAGGATCGGCGAAAATCAGGGGAGCCGCGCAGGGGGCAGGAGCAGTTGCCCGCTTTACGTTTCCTGATGTGGACGAGATCGCTTCGCTGCATACGCTGGTAAAAAATGCAAGCGGGGAAGTTAACGGAGCTGGTCGAATAGTCTACGGCAACAAAAACTGGAGTTCGAGCCTGAGCGGTGTGGGCTATGATTACGGCACGATGCGTGCGGCGATTCCTTCAATCGGGCGATGGTTTACCCCTGAAGAGATTCAGACTCGTGAGAAAGTGGCTATTATCGGGGTGACGGTTGTCAAAGAACTCTTTGGCTCGACTAATCCGCTTGGCAAGACCGTTAAAATTAACCGCATTAATTTTACGGTTATCGGTATTGCTCCGGCCAAGGGATTTTCCGGATCGCATGACGATGACGACGTTGTTATTATTCCGGTCAACACAGCAATGTACCGTGTGCTTGGCAAAAACTATCTCAGTGGTATTTTTGTCGAGGTTGCTTCACCCACGTTAATTGAAAAGGCGAAAGACTATATCAGTGCGCTGATTATCAAACGGCACCGGTTGAAAGAAGGCGACGACTCCTTCAATATCAGGGACATGACTGAAATTCAGCAAATGCTCAGCAGCACCACGCAGACCATGAGTCTTCTGCTTGGTTCAATTGCTGCTATCTCGCTGCTGGTCGGAGGGATCGGCATTATGAATATTATGCTGGTTTCCGTGACCGAACGCACGAGAGAGATTGGACTGCGAAAAGCTATTGGAGCCAGGAGAAACGATATCATGCTGCAGTTTCTTGTCGAGTCGGTCGGTATGACGGTCAGTGGTGGGTTTATCGGTATCATTCTGGGAATTGGTATCTCTCTTATTCTCTCCTATTTTGCCGGCTGGTCTGTTATAACCTCACCGATATCGGTTGTGCTTGCAACTGCTTTTTCGGCACTCACCGGTATCTTTTTTGGGCTCTGGCCGGCAAAAAAAGCCGCTGCACTTAAACCTGTTGAAGCTCTCCGATACGAATAGAGCGGAGAGGCGGCACCGTTTGCAGGGAAGCCATTACCGAGAAATGGAGTGTTATTCTGAATATGCTTCTCCTCGCAATTTCTCCTGATTATGTATATTGATGCTACTTATTTTAATGACTATTAATCGTTGAAACCATGGTAGCCAGAATTCAAAATCTTTACCTTTTCCTTGCTGGGTTGCTTGCAATAGGAAGTATGTTTGTCCCTTTCTGGAGCTTCAGTGCAGGAAAAGTCTTTGTCATTACTGATTTCGCATCCTTCAGCACACCCGGTATTCTGTATGTCACGGAAAGTTGTTTTGCCGCTGGGATCTTTGCACCTCTTACCGCCATCCTTTCACTTGCAGCCATTTTTCTCTTTAAGAACCGTGTTCTGCAAACCAGACTCATCCAGCTTTCCATATTCCTTTTTCTTGGCGATCTTTTCTCCGGACTTACGGCAGCACATTTCCTGAACCAATATTTTCAAAGCATCGGGACTACAGCAACCCATAGACCGGAAGCCGGGTTTTTCATGCTTTTGCCTGAACCAGTACTGTTCATATTGGCTCTGAAAGGAGTTAAAAAGGATGACAAAATTGCCAATGCATACAAAAGACTGTAACCATGCGCATCATCTGGTCAGCCGGTGACCCTCACGGCATTGGGCCGGAAATTATTCTAAAAAGCTTTCTGCAACTCGAACGCTTCGGCCATACATTTATTGTTGCTGGGTCGTATACCGTAATGGACTATTACAGAAAAGCGCTTGATCTGCCCGTAAAACTCGAACAGGTTATAAATGCCTCAGAAATTACAAACACAGAAACTGCTCGATTCGGGGTTCTCCCTGTACTGGATATCGCTGAACCTGACACCATCAAGCCCGGTACGATTTCGGCTGAAGCCGGAAGGGTCGCTATGGAATCGATCAAGGCCGCTGCGGACCTTTGCAGGACAAGTGTGTGCGATGCTCTTGTAACCGCACCAATCAACAAGGAATCCATTGCTCTGGCAGGCTATAGGGACACAGGTCATACAGGATTCCTTGGCAACATGTTCAGAATAAGCTCGCCAACCATGATGTTCTTTGACCCGGTGTTGAACCTCAAAGTCGCACTTGCCACCATTCACGAACCCCTTCACAAGATTCCCGAACTGATTCGAAAAATGGATCTTAACGCTTTTCTAACATCTCTTGCCGAATCACTGAAAACTGATTTTGGAATTGACAATCCACGCATTGCAGTGCTCGGTCTCAATCCACATGCTTCAGACGGCGGTGTAATGGGACGCGAAGAAGAGGAAATTATCCAGCCCTGCATCGAAAGACTTTCTGCCTTTCTTCATGTGGATGGCCCTTTCCCTGCCGATGGCTTTTTTGGAGCAGGAAGGTATCACAACTACGATATTGTCGTGGCAATGTATCACGATCAAGGCCTGCTGCCATTCAAAGTACTCGCCTTCGACACAGGGGTAAACGTTACGCTTGGGCTTCCTATTGTTCGAACGTCACCTGATCACGGAACTGGATTTGATATTGCCGGAAAAGGAATCGCCTCTGGAAGAAGTTGTTATGAAGCTACGCTTCTTGCCATAAAAATAGCCCGAAACAGAAAACAAACTGCACATCCATTATGATCTCATTTATAAACGTCGACCTTGAACTTAATAAAAAGCTTGTTTTTCAGAATCTGAACCTTACCATTCAGCCCGGAGAGCTTGTCTATATAGTCGGAAAAAGCGGTAGCGGTAAAACAACCCTGCTCAAGTCACTGTATATGGATATTCAACCGAAAAAAGGAGAGATCCGGATTGCTGGATACAGTTCACGAACTATTAAAAAACGGCAGATACCGCACCTGCGCAGAAAGCTAGGTATTGTCTTTCAGGACTTCCGTTTGCTCGATGACCGTAATGTTTACGATAATCTAGCTTTTGTGCTTCAGGTAACTAGTTCAAAGGAAAAACTCATCAAGGAAAAGGTCATGCACGCGCTTGAGAGTGTCGGACTTGAAAATGCAGCAAAACTTATGCCCCTCAGCCTGTCTGGCGGAGAACAACAGAGAATTTCAATTGCAAGAGCACTTGTGCGAGAGCCATTGGTCATTCTTGCCGACGAACCGACTGGAAACCTCGACCCGGATACCTCTCTTGAAATCCTCGAGTATCTTAAAAGGATTAATCAAAAAGGCATTATTGTCATTATCGGCACCCACGATTATGAACTGGTAAGGCACTCGCCATTCAGAACGCTGCAAATTACAGGGCTGAACCTTGAAGAAACAACCATGGAACTATCTGAAACAGGGTTCAGACCAGCCCCTTCTATTTGTCAAAACTGAAAAGAGATGTAAAAAAATAATGTCATCAAACTTTAACGACAAGTAGTAATCATTTGCTTCTTGTCGTTAAAGTTCTCTTCTACATGGACTTATTCCAAATTACATCAACATCATTCCTAAAATCAAGAGCAACCGGTTGTCATTCCGCAATCTTCGCAAACCTTGCAGGTTCCATTCTGCTTTACACGCATGGATCCACAGTTTTCACACTGTTCACCGGTATACCCTTGGACTTTAGCCTGATAGGCCTGACTTTGGCGCGCTGAAGCGTGCACCGATTCCGCATGAACGACAAGTGCAGGTTCAACAACATGGGTATGATCTGCAGCACCATTACTCTTCTGTTTTCCTTCGATATCACCATCCACCAGTTCATCAACCGCTTTGACATGCACAAAATCCTTGCGTCCTAAATAATCGTATCCAATTGAGCGGAATACGTAATCGAGAATGGATGTGGAATTTTTGATGGCATTGTGACCCTGCACCGCACCCGCTGGTTCAAAGCGAGTAAAGGTAAAGCTATCGACAAGCTCCTCAAGAGGCATACCGTATTGCAGGGCCTTGGAAGCAAGTACGGCAAAACAGTTCAAAAGCCCCTTGAATGAAGCACCCTCTTTATACATATCAATAAAAACCTCTCCCAGAGAACCATCCTCATACTCCCCCGTTCTGAGAAAAACCTTGTGACCGCCAACATGCGCTTCACGGATATACCCTTTTCTCCGTTTCGGAAGATGTCTGCGTTCTGAACGATGATAAACCCTCTCGACAATCCTCTCCTGAACTTCTTTCGGCCCTTTGGTTTCATCAAGAGTCTCTTCCGTTCCAAGCATAATGACCTCATCGAGATCCTGATAGCTCGATATATTAAGAGGCTGAGAGAGTTTCGATCCATCACGATAGACAGTAACGGCTTTAACCATATGCTGCCAGGCTGACTGATATACCTCTCCGATTTCAACAGTAGTAGCTGTACCCGGCATATTGACAGTTTTAGAAATCGCACCTGATATAAACGGCTGTACTGCCGACATCATACGAATATGTGCCATATGCTTGATATAGCGAACTCCTTTTTTGCCGCACTTGCTGGCACAGTCAAATACTGGAAGATGTTCAAGCTTCAGATGAGGAGCCCCTTCGATAGTCATAGTACCACAAACATAGTCATTAGCGGCTTCTGTATCCTCCATTGTTGCACCAAGTGCCTGAAGCATATCAAAATCAGGATCATTGAGTTGCTCATCAGTGAATCCGAGAGCTGCTGAAAAATCCTCGCCGAGAATCCATTTATTGAAGGCAAAGCGAATATCAAAAACTGTTTCAAGCTGTGACTCTACAACTTCGATTTTGTCGTCGGTAAAACCTCGGCTTTTCAGCCATTGGCGATTGATTGAGGGAGATCCAGCAAGGGTTCCGTACCCTTTGCAGTAGTGTTCAATATCATCAATCTGGGCATTGGTGTAACCAAGTCTTTCAAGGGCTTTATGCACCGACTGGTTGACAATTTTGAAATAGCCGCCACCGGCAAGTTTTTTGAATTTAACGATAGCAAACTCCGGTTCAATACCGGTAGTATCGCAATCCATAACCAACCCGATAGTTCCAGTAGGCGCAATAACACTGACCTGAGCGTTTCGATACCCGTATTTCTTACCCTTCTGAAGCGCCTCATCCCAGACTTTTCCCGCTGTATCAAAAAGCTCTTTCGGACAGTACTCGGAATCAATACCACGCGGTTTAACCGAAAGCCTTTCGTACTCGTCTTCAGACAGGTTCCGTGCAGCCCTGCGGTGGTTGCGGATAACACGAAGCATATCTTTGGCATTTGCACTGTAACCTGCAAAAGTCCCGAGATCATGAGCCATCTCAGCCGAAGTCAGGTAGGCTTGCCCGGTCATTACTGCTGCTATTGCACCAGCTATGGCAAGTGCCTTAGGTGAATCATAAGGTATACCAAGCACCATCAACACTGTACCCATATTGGCAAACCCAAGACCGAGTGTTCTGAACTCGTAACTCAGACGTGCGATATCCTTTGAAGGGAAATGGGCCATCAAAACTGAAATTTCCAGCACAATTGTCCATAAATGGGATGCATGCTGCAGCTCCCTGACTTTAATTCTGCCAGACTCCTCATCGACAAAATGGATCAGGTTAAGACTCGCCAGATTGCATGCCGTATCGTCAAGGAACATGTATTCAGAACACGGATTGCTTGCATTGATTCGCCCACTCTCAGGGCAGGTATGCCATTCATTGATAGTGGTATCAAACTGCAGGCCGGGATCTGCACATTTCCATGCGCTGAGAAGAATTTTTTCCCAAAGGTCACGTGCTTTTACTGCCCGCGCTATCTTGCCTGTTGTTCTTTCGCGAAGCTGCCAGATATCGTCGTTTTCAACCGCTTTCATGAACTCGTTGGTCACACGGACAGTATTGTTGGAATTCTGACCTCCAACAGTATGGTAAGCCTCCGACTCATAATTCGAGTTATACTCCTCAAAATCAAGCGTTGTGTATCCCTGTTCAACCAAAGCAAGGACTCTGACGATATAGCTCATCGGTACTGCCCTGCTGAGCGCATTCTGTATCAGCTGCTGAAGCCTTGGGTTCGTCTTACGGTCAACACCGTTTGCAACAGCTTCTTCAACAATGGCTTGAAGGAAGCGGGAACAGATTCTGGAACCGGCAACGAGCGAAGCCACCTTGTCTTCTTCCTTCGCTTTCCACTCAATAAACTTTTCCACATCAGGATGATCGATATCAACAATCACCATTTTTGCCGCACGACGTGTTGTCCCGCCTGATTTTATAGCCCCCGCAGCTGAATCGAAAATCTTCAGAAAACTCATAAGACCTGAAGAACTGCCACCACCACTCAACTTTTCCCCGCCTGAACGAAGGTTAGAGTAATTAGTACCCGACCCGCTACCAAACTTAAAAACCCTGGCCTCGCGGATTGCTAGATCAAAAATACCACCCTCATTGACAAGATCGTCACTGACTGACTGTATAAAACAGGCATGAGCCTGAGGCCTCCCATAAGCATCCTCTGACTCTTTGACCTCCCCGCTGTTCTGGTCAACATAAAAATGTCCCTGAGCCGGGCCGGTAGTACCATAGGCAAAATTTAAACCAGTATTGAACCACTGCGGTGAGTTGGGAGCACCCATCTGCTTGAGAATCATAAATGCCACTTCATCATAAAAAGCCTGAGCATCATCCGGAGTATCAAAATAACGGTTGTTTTCACCCCACTCTCTCCAACAGCCGGCCATACGATGTACGACCTCTTTAATTGAGTGTTCGCTTCCGATCACTGGATTACCATTGTGATCAATCAAAACATTGCCATTCTCGTCGCGCTGTGGAATCCCTGTTTTACGGAAATACTTCTGTGCAAGAATATCGGCAGCAACCTGCGACCAATGGTTGGGCACCTCGATATCAGTCATTTCAAAGACCTTCGAACCATCAGTATTACGAAGCATCGAGGTCCTTGTCGTGTATTCGAAACGGTCATAAACATTTTCACCTGAACTGGTAAACAAACGAGAAATTTTCATATAAACTCTCCGGGGTCAAATATGGGATTTGAAAGGTAAATAATTTATTTTCATAAAGTTATCCCCTCCGACAACAGTAATACAATGATCAGTAACCTATTGTCATATACGGCAATATAACCTCATGGTGGTGTCCAATACAAAAGTTTCAATAATCTTCTGAAGATTTTCGATAACGTCACCAGGCTTTTTTCCCGAAGCCAAAACAGCAACGATTTTCCGGCAGGTTTCCTGACTATAAACGGTTTTCATTTCATAAAAAACGCTGTATGATGCGGTTACATCCTTCCCCTGATTTCCCCTGTAGCACTAAATGAGGTAAACAAAGTGGCTGCAACCCACCGGGACTGAATCGCAAAACAGAGCTATCTGGCGAAATCCCCCGGCAATACCGTTCAACAGTTGCGGGTACAGTGTACGTATTTCACGTACTTCCCTATTATCCGGACGTTACATGCCCGGCACCGAAAATAACTCCTGAAGTGTAACGATTTTTCCCCAACGTTTCAATAAAAACCGTAAAAATTTACAGCAGTACTTTAGGATACATACCTGCCGACGAATGCGATTACTCCTGTATTCCTCAATAGGTCATAACCAGCCCACCTATCGAAAGACCGGCTCCTGTACCGACAAGCAGTACCTTTTGCCCCCGCAAAAGCCTCTTATCCCTGACAGCCTGATACAGCGTAGCAGGAATTGAAGCTGCGACACAATTTCCAAGCCATTGAAGCGTCTGCATAACACTGGTCTCTGGCCAGCCGAAACGTCTGAGCATAAGCATGCCTATCTTACTTGCCTGATGCGGAACAACAAGATCAATATCGAGAAGACTTTTTGAGAGGCCGGAATAAAGTTCTTCAAGAAAAACTTCATCAATACCACGCACCATGCGCAGGACGGCGAACCCATCCATATGGAAAAGATCATCTTCAGGCTTATGGCCTTGTTTGGCAGGATGTCGACCTGATCCTCCCCCCATGATAGAAGTAAGATAGGCGCCATCACTATAGGTCTTGAGATGAGCATGGTGAATGCCTGCACTCTCACCTTCGCCAGAACGCGTAACTACTACTGCTGCTGCTGCATCCCCCACCAGCGAAGCCGACTCAGGCTCCTTCAGGTTAATACCGCACGAAGAAATATCCGAGCTGACAATCAGGATATACCTGTATCGTCCAGAATTGAGATAGTTTGCGGCCACATCCATGGCAGTAATAAAACTCAGGCAGGTATTATGCACAGTCATGGCTGGAATACCCGATCCACCAAGACCAAGCTGCCGTTGAATCAATGCGCCTGTATCTGGAATAGCCTGTTCACCTGTACCTGAGGCATTGATGATAAGGTTAAGGTCACTTGGTTCAAGTCCAGCCTCTTCAAGTGCTTCACGTGCAGCCTCAGCAGCCATGAATGATGATGTCTCATCGGTAACCCAGCGACGTTCACGTACTCCGTTATGCTGCTCCACCCAGCCTGTTGGAAGTTGGCATCTCGTTTCAAGTTCGGAACTGGTAACAATGCGAGAGGGAAGATAACGGCCGACACCGATAATCCTGAGGGGAAGGTTTACTTCCATAAGTACTACATATGGTTATGGAGAATGCTGCGAAATATGCGTTATGCTTCCCTTTTGCGTACAAGTTCGAAAAGCTCTGCTGTTCGCGAGGCTTGTTTTTCAACGGCTTCAGCCAATCGCTCCATATCACTGTGGCGGCCACGTTCAGTTTCCGTGTCAAACAGTATCGGTTTCTGAAAACCTTCCGAGAGCCTGAAAATATGAATACAGAGCTTTATCAGGATAACATATAATACAGGAAGCAGATACTCTCCGAAAATGACTGGCATTTCTTGATAATGCTGTATGAGCCCTTGCCAGTCCCCGGTGAAAAACAGATCCCATTTCATAAAAAAATAGAGGTAGATGACCGGATGAAAAACAAGAAAGAAGCGCATGACCTTCGATTGCCGACGATTAGCCGGTTCGCTTTCATATTTTGAAAGGAGCCATGGAAAATGACCTACAAGCATGGCAGCCCTGCGATCATTGAGATAATGGGCACCCTGAAGTGCTGAATCAATAAAAGAAGAAACCTGGCTCAAAAGCACTGTCGAAAGTATAGTCGCAAGAAAAGAGTAGCTGAAATCATCAAACTTGAAAGATCCAGCAAGGTAAGGCAGCGTGATAGTTTTCGGTTTAATGACAATAAACAGCATGGCTATCCCTGCAAGCAGAAGAGAAAAAGTATGGAGCTTGCGGGCCTGCTTCAAACTTTCGATAACAGCATCCGCATTAGCGCCCTGCATGGAGTTCCCAGGTGGATCTATCCTCAAAAGAGCAGCAGAATCAGTAAAAGGCGAATAAATTCCGTTCACGCCAATATCGCATCCTTGAACGTCACGATAGGCTGTGAAAATGTCAATCGTACTTTTACTGAAATTCACCCCACTGAGATTTGCTCTGCTGAGGTCTGCTCCACGCAGGTCTGCCCCTCGTAAATCAGCTTCGGAGAAATTCGCACCTACAAGATTCGCTTTTGAAAGATTTGCCCCGCTCAGATTCGTTTCAGCAAAGTTTGCGCCCCGCAGATCAAGAGCAACCAGAGAGGCATCCTGCAAATCTGGACGGATAGCCGCATGCTCCTGACGCCATTGGTTCCAAGTGGCAACGCCCTCCTTAATAAGCTTCAGATGTTCAGAATCAGCCATATTCAAGTAATAATAATACTTTGACCCAGAGATCCTCTTGTTCCCAACAGAAATAAAGCGACCATCAACACGGTTTTTTGCCGGCATACTTCAGCACAGCTTTAAACAGTGAGGAACTCTGGATAATCTGCATATATGCCTCATCCTGGGTCATATTCCTGTTCTCCTCTCTTATTTTCGCTCCCAACTTCCGGGCTGTATTTGCAACTTTTGCAATCTCACGGGCAAGATCGGATTCATTCTCAATATTGATTTCCTTGATATTCCGCTGAATATAGCCGATGTTGTTTCTGACACTGCTTTCAATTATTCCATCATTGACTGAGTGACGTGTTTTGTTGAAATCGTCATACTCAGTATTATGGAGAGGCATGGAAAGATCGCCAATGTAATGGGCACAAAATACCAGCGGATATTCAGCATATTTCCCGGCAACACTATCAGCATTATAAGCTCTCACTGCACCTATAATAGCTCCATAGAGGTGTCCCTCCACGTCACCGGTTTTGTTGTAGCGGGCTGACTGCTCAAGTACCAGAGCTTCATCAACCTCTTTATGTGCATTGTTGTTGAAATAGTGGTTTTTTTCTTCTATCGACCTGAATTCAGTCTTCGACTTTGCAACGTCAGGCGCTGCCGCGCTGTACCAGAGAGCAAAGCCTGCCGCCTCAGCAATTGACAAATGGGTCTTGTCGTGCCAGGCGTAGGCCTGAGAGGATGTCAGCATAAAAAAGAGAATCATCGAAAGAGAAGCACTGCTTCTTGACAAAGTGCGCATGAAAGCCTCTTTATTTTTAGTGATTGAAAATCGACCGCAAGTGCTTTAAAAGAAACCAACTGAAAAAACATTCTTTAAAATGTTCATACCGGCGTCATTTCAAGCATTTTTCTGATAGAGCCCAAAGATGCAAGGCGAAGTGTTTCATCAATAACAATTTCAGGCTTGCGGTTCAACATGCACTCGTAGAGCTTTTCAAGGGTATTCTGCTTCATCTGCGTACAGACGCTGTAAGGAGTTTTCGGATCCTTAGGCGCAGGAATGAAGGTTTTTCGGGGTGAACGCTTCTGCATTTCATACAAAATGCCAGGTTCTGTCGCCACTATAAACTTTTCAGCTGAACTTGAAACAGTGTACTCCAGCAGTGCCTTCGTTGAACCAATAAATGCAGCATGCTTCAGTACCTCTTCCCTGCATTCGGGATGGGCTATAAGCTCAGCGTCGGGATGTTCACGGCAAGCCTTAAGGATATATGGTTCCGAAAACGCATCGTGTACATAACAATACCCCTGCCAAAGAATCATCTTACGGCCAAGTTTTCGTGATATATAGCCACCAAGATTTCTGTCGGGACCAAAAATAATCTGCTGTTCCTCTGGAATCTGACGAATTATCTGTTCGACATTGGATGAGGTACACGTAATATCCGAAAGTGCTTTGATATCGGCAGTCGAGTTGATATAAGTAATAACAATCGCTCCAGGATACTGCCTTTTGAATGTCCTAAAATCATCTGCCGGGCAACTGTCGGCAAGAGGACACCCTGCATAGGCATCAGGCATTAGCACCTGTTTTTCGGGGTTAAGAATTTTTGCAGTCTCCGCCATAAAGTATACCCCGGCAAACACAATCACATCAGCATCATTTTTTTCGGCCGCTCTGGCAAGGGCTAGGCTGTCACCAACAATATCAGCTACTTGCTGTATTTCTGGAACAGTATAGTAGTGGGCAAGGATAAGAGCATTCATCTCTTTTTTAAGGGTATTGATTCGCCCAATAAGCTCTTCATGCGAATGAATACCAATATCCGTACTGGTCAAAACAATATCTCTGGTCATAGTTGGATTAGAATCGGTTGCAAACAAGAGGGTACAGTATTGCAGAAAAAAAGATGAAAACCGTGTCCACAACAGACAACAATGTGGTGAAAATACTTTAACCGCATTACTTCAAATAGTAGTCAAGGTCATCATCTTCTCTGATAAGAAGTAAAATAGCTGAATTAGGAACAATAATGTATCGCTCCTCTTCATACTCAATCTCATAGGAACTGTTCTGGATAAATATTGCCATATCGCCAACTTTAGCTTGCAATGGAATATACTGCGCAGTTGTAACACGCTCTTTCCATGGCTCGTCTGATTCGGGAGGTGGACCTATAGGATAACCCGGACCAATTTTTATAACATAACCGGTCTGGATTTTCTCTTTTTCCTGAACACCCGGAGGAAGGTAAATACCAGATTTTGTTCTCTCGTCAAGAGATTTTGGTTTGATTAATACTCGATCCCCAACAACAATAAATTTATCTGTTATATTTATATTTTTTGTCATGTATTTTCTCTTGACGTATTGACATCTTACTTACCCCATCCATGGATGAAGAAAATGTAACAAAAAATATGTGTCGGGCAAATCGGGAGAGATTGAACAGGCCATAAAAACAGGGCACCTTAAGTCCTAATTTACTAAGTAGCAAAAAAACGAAAGAACCTTTATAAAAGTGAGGCAGTAAATAATCCGGAATCGTGAGCATAATCTCATTGGCTGGAACCTGCAAATCACATGATATAAAACAGGAACCTGACACGTGCAGAAGTTTTTCAGTCTTTTTATCAAGTACAATAGCTATCTGCTGTTTATTGTGTATTGCAGTATTGCAGTGCTTTTCATGAAGTTTAAAGATGATGAGGTGCTGGCAAAGTTGCGAACTGGTGGCATTGAGTTCAATGCTTTCATAAGCGATAAAATGATGAGTTACAGCTATGTAGTTAATCTGAAAAAAGAAAACGATCTGTTGATACGCATAAACGCTGATCTTCTTGCAAAGGTATTGAATTTTGAAAATGCAACTTTGGATGAAAGAAATCGACAGAAAATACTCGCTGACACCACGTTAAATGCCTCAAAATTTAAGATAGCAAGAGTTGTAAGCCGCAAATTCAGCGATCGGGATAACATACTCCTAATCAATGCAGGATGGAAAAATGGAATTAAAAAAGACATGACCGTTCTCACTCCAGAAGGATTGGTGGGAAGAGTAAGCGTTGTATCCGAGCATTTTGCAAAGGTAATACCTGTTATAAACACTGATTTTAAGGTAGTCGTGGTATCCGATAAAAGCAAAAGCATGGGAGTACTCAGCTGGAATGGAAGTAAGGAGTTTATTGCCCATATAGAGCACATTCCTATAAGCAGTAGCCTCAAGCTTAATGAGCAGATTCTCACCTCTGACTTCAGCACATTTTCGATGCGGGGTATTCCAGTTGGAAAAGTGATAAGCATAAAGCCCGATAACCTCTTTTATACGGTAGAAGTCAAGCTTGCAGTGGATTTTTCTTCCTTGACTCAGGTACTGATTGCACCTCTGAAAATTGAACCTGAAAAAGTCGAGATGATCGGCAATGATACCCCCAATTAAAAGTTATCTTAATTTCAGAAACTGACTTGTGACCAAAAACATTTTTTATTTTATTGGCGGACTCTTTATCGTCGTATTGGTACAGGAGTTCGGCTTATCACACCTCACGCTTTTTAAGGTATCCCCCGATATTGTCACAATTTTTATTGCTTTTATTTCAATAAGCATCGGGCAGAAAACGGGTACAAGTTTCGGATTTGCCGCAGGTATCCTTTCGGGCATTCTGTCAGGAAACATAGGACTAAATATGCTGGCACGAACCCTTGAAGGCTTTATAGCCGGTTATTTCAATATCCCCGAAGACAGTCATGCAACGGCAAAACAGAAAATCAAACGCCTTTACGGAGCCGTTGCAACATCCGGCTTCTGCGCCAATGCCGTCTTAGAAACAGGATACAACCCCCTTGGTCTTCCGCTGACTTACCGAATAGTTGCTTTAGGCCTGCTCGGGACTTTATTCACTCTTTTACTGGCCGTTATCATTACTCGCTTATTTTTAAGACAATCACTTGCGGACTGAACGATGGATAAAATTCAGCGAAGCATTTTGCTCGTATCGATTTTTGTAATAGCTGTTTTTTCCGTTCTATTCGGCAGACTTTTTTATCTGCAGGTCCTTAATTATCAAGAACTCGGATCAATTTCTGCTTCAAACAGCATCCGAAGAATATGGGCTCAACCACCAAGAGGACGAATGATTGACAAAAATGGGGTCGTTATTGTTGATAATCAGCCACTCTATACAGTTAAAGTAATTCCTTCCGAATTTAAAAACGCCAGTACAGGTTACCTCGCCTGGCTTCTGCAAATAGAAAAAAGCGAACTAACCGAAAAAATCAGCAAAGGCTTTGAATTCAACAGATTTGCAGGCATAATCGTTAGCCGCAACCTAAACGCTATTTCGATAGCGCGATTGAGCGAAAATATCTGGCAACTTCCCGGAGTAATCATTGATACCGAAAACAAGCGCAAATATCCTGATTCTTTTAACGGAGCACATCTGTTCGGATATACACGTACCATATCTAAAGAACAACTAGAGGAACTGGACGATGAAAGTTATGCTCCAGATGACAAAATCGGTTTCAGTGGACTTGAAAAGTATTATGAAGAATGGCTTAAAGGTGAGAAAGGTGCTCGATTTGAAATGGTTACTCCCCTCGGTAAATACGCGGGGAAATATAACAACGGAAATAATGATATTCCCTCAGTAAAAGGCAACGATCTTTATCTGGCTCTTGACGGAGGACTGCAGGAACTTGCCGAACAGCTCCTTAAAAAAACCGGGAAATCCGGAGCAGTTGTAGCAATGGATCCATCTACAGGTGGAATCCTTGCCCTTGCCAGTGCACCTGACTACACACTTGATATTTTCAACGGTTCTACTGACCGCAAGGGATGGAAAGATATTATTTCTTCCCCCCAAAAACCGCTTATTAACAGAACAATTCAGGCAGCCTATCCTCCAGGCTCCATCTACAAGATGATCCTTGCTATGGCCGCTCTTGAGGAAAAAAAATTCGATCCGAACAAAAAAATACTTGACAACGGTGTCTTTATGTACGGAAATAGACGATTTCTCAGTAACGAAGGTAAAGGTCACGGATGGGTAGATATGAGAAATGCCATTACCGTTTCATCAAATGTTTACTTTTATAATCTGATTTTTAATGTCGGGTTTGATAATTGGACAAAATATGGGCGTATGTTTGGCTTTGGAAAAAAAACAGGCATTGACCTCCCTGGTGAGCGGTCAGGCCTTCTCCCGTCAACCCAATATTACGATAAGCGGTACGGCAAGGATAAATGGACAAAAGGATATCTGGTAAGCCTTGCCATTGGTCAAGGGGAGCTCGGTACTACGCCAGTACAGCTTGCAGCCTACGCTGCGGCCATTGCTAACAATGGAACTCTCCACCAGCCTCATATCGTCAGTGGATATCGGGATACTGAAACCAACAAATACATCCCGTTTACCTATACGAAACAGCAGTTGCCGATTTCATCATCAACATTCAGCCTTATCAAAGACGGCATGATTGGAGTTGTACTTCGAGGAACAGGTACGCTGGCTCAAGTCCCCGGCGTTAACATTGCTGGAAAAACAGGCACCGCACAGAATCCCCATGGTAAAGATCATGCATGGTTTATTGCTTTTGCACCAGTAGAGAATCCAAAAATCGCTTTGGCGGTACTTGTCGAAAATGCAGGCTTCGGAGGGTCAATATCTGCTCCGATTGCTCGTGAGCTTATAAAGTATTATATCCAGGGAAAAGAAATAGCAGTGTCACCTACTCAAAAAGGAATAAAGCCATCTGGGATTCCATTCCCCGCCCCCGAAAGCATAGATAACGATCTTCCTGTAATAGAACCTGAAAACCCGGTCAATACTAAGGAACCTGCTCCAAGTACAACAATGGAAGATAACAGCGAAAAGCTGCCACCAAATGATTTATAAGCACGATCAGACATCTATTCAGGGATTCCTCGAAGATACCAGTAATCTGAAAACCGGCCATACACCAGGAGTTTATTTCCCTGAAACAACTGATGAGCTCTCTGAGTTACTCAAAAATGCAGTAAAAAAGCATCAACGCTTCACTATTGCCGGAAACGGAACAGGAACAACCGGTGGTCGAATCCCTCTGGGAGACTACGTGATTTCAATGCAGAAGCTTAACCGTATTGGTGAAGTGGTGCAACTCTCCGGTGATTCGGCATATATTACCGTTCAGGCTGGAGCACTCCTGGATGATGTCCAGAAAAAGGTTGAACAAAACGGCTGGTTTTACCCACCCGATCCTACCGAAAAACTCTGCTTTATCGGAAGCACCATAGCAAACAACTCATCCGGCGCAAGAACCTTCAAATACGGCCCTACGAGAAAGCATATCGCAAGAATTCTTGTCGTTTTGCCCCAAGGGGATTTGCTTAATCTTAGGCGTGGAACCTGTATCGCGGATAAAAACGGTATATTCCGGCTCACCCTGCCTGATACAGGCCATATCGAATTCCAGATGCCTCAATACCTTATGCCTGATACGTCAAAGCATAATGCCGGTTACTACTCAAAGGAAGGAATGGACCTCATCGACCTTTTTATCGGATCTGAAGGAACTCTGGGTGTTGTGGCCGAAGCCGATCTCATGCTCATTCCCCATCCGGAAGCTATCATTTCCTGTTTGGTCTACTTCAAAAACCTTGATGATCTCTTCAGATTTATCAGATTGATCAAAGATCCCGAGAACGCGCTCAAACCAAGGGCGATAGAATTTTTTGATAAAAATTCTATCGCATTTCTTGCTGCACAATATCCAGAAGTGCCGTCAGACAGCTCCGGGGCTATTTTTTTAGAGCAGGAAACAACACCGGAAACTGAAGAAACCGACCTTGACATCCTGTTTGAAAAAATGGAATCCTGCCATGCTATGACCGATGAATCCTGGATAGCCCTTGATCGTGATGAACAGGTGCGATTGCATGAATTCCGTCATACCTTACCTCTTCTCGTCAACGACTGGCTAAGCAAGCAGAATGAAAGCAAGATCAGCACTGACATGGCAGTACCAGAAGAAGCATTCCGCGAACTGTTTGATTTTTATTGCGAATCTTGCGAACAACAAGGCTTTGTCTATATTATTTTCGGTCATATAGGCAATGCGCATGTGCATTTGAATATCCTCCCCCGAAATAGAGAGGAGTTTTTACAGGCAAAGGCCCTATACCGGAAATTTATCGCCAAGGCTCTTGCATTGGGCGGAACCCTTTCAGCAGAGCACGGAATAGGCAAGCTTAAAGCCGAATATCTTATCGAAATGTATCATGAGCGTGGCATACAGGAAATGGTAAGGGTAAAAAAATACCTGGATCCATTTCTGGTTCTCAACAGAGGGAATCTTATCCCTGTCGCATATTTGGAAACGGAAAATTATTGAGAAGATCAAGGTGGCGAAAAAACAACACATTCAGCAATACGTACAGGCCATTCAAAACAGAAAGGCTCGCTATGAATTTGAAATCCTCGATACCATAGTGGCTGGTATCCAGCTTTTCGGAAGCGAGGTAAAATCAGTGCGCCTTGGAAAAGCCAGCCTCAACGACAGTTTTGCCATAATCCATCATAATGAAATATGGCTTGAAAACATGCAGATCACTCCTTACGAGCATAACCACATGGAATTGCTTGAACCAAAACGAAGCCGTAAACTGCTCTTACACAAGGAAGAAATCCGAAAAATTCTGGCAAAAATCAATGAAAAGGGGCTGACTCTGGTACCTCTGAAAGCGTTTTTCACCGCTAAAGGTCTCCTTAAAATCGAACTGGCCATTGCCAAAGGGAAAAAACTCTATGACAAACGTGAAACCATCAAGACACGAGAAAACCAGCGGCAGATGGAACAAATAAGAAAGCAATACTAAACGACAAAACAGGAATCCATGCGTTTTCCGACCGTACAGGAACAGCTCGATATTATTGTTGGCAATGTGGTTGAAATTCTCAGCGTCGACGAACTTGAACAAAAACTTCTCCAGAGCCTTAAAACAAGTCGACCGCTCAAAATAAAACTCGGAGCCGACCCTTCAAGACCTGACCTGCATCTAGGTCACTCGGTCGTACTCCGTAAACTCAGGGAGTTTCAGGATCTTGGCCACGAAGCTATTCTGATCATCGGCGATTTTACCGCGATGATTGGCGACCCTTCGGGGAAAAGTAAAACAAGGCCGCAACTTTCAGCCGAAGAAGCCCGGCAAAATGGGGAGAGTTACTTCGAGCAAGCTTCGAAAATCCTCGATCCTGAAAAAACGACCATCTGTTACAACTCCGACTGGCTTGGGTTCATGAAATTTGCTGATGTAATACGCCTATCGAGCCATTACACCGTAGCAAGAATGCTTGAACGTGACGACTTCGAAAAAAGGTATCGTGCGCAGGAACCTATATCAATTCACGAGTTTCTCTATCCCCTTGCTCAGGGTATGGATTCGGTACACCTGAAAAATGATGTTGAACTAGGCGGAACCGATCAAAAATTCAACCTTCTTGTCGGCAGGGATCTGCAGCGAGAATATGGAATAACTCCCCAGGTCTGCATTACCATGCCCCTGCTCGTTGGAACAGGAGGAGGAGAAAAAATGTCGAAATCACTCGGCAACGCCATTTGCTTCAACGACTCCCCTGCGGATATGTACGGCAAGATGCTTTCCATCCCGGACACGCTAATAGAAACATACTGTAGACTGCTGGTACCGCCGGCCGATAAAAAAGGTATTGAAATTCTCAGTAAGAGGATTGAAGAACCAAGAACAGCAAAACGGGCATTGGCAAAAAAAATTGTAGCCCTTTACTATTCAAATTCTGAAGCTGCAGATGCCGAAACTCACTTCGATCAGATATTCATCCATAAAAAAGCCCCTGATCATATTGAACTTATTGAATTTGAAGAGCAGTCATTACCAATGATCGATCTTTTAACCATTCTCGGAGCAGCTGTTTCAAAAAGTGAAGCACGAAGGATGATCCAGCAGAAATCAGTACTGGTTGATGACCGGAAAATCGAAGAGATAACGGAATGTATTGAACTCGAAATTGAACCAAAAATCATCAGGGTTGGAAAAAGAAAGTTTTTTAAAGTGGCTACAAAAAAAACATTTTGAATGCCACCGCTTTTTCCTATAATTCGTCAATTTCGAGACTGCAGGCGCTTTAAACAATAATATTAATCCGGAGGTACGGCATTGTCATTTGTCCCATCAAAAGTATTTTTCACCAAAGGTGTGGGAAGGCACAAGGAATATCTCTCCTCATTTGAGCTTGCCCTGAGAGAGGCCAAAATTGAAAAATGCAACTTGGTTACCGTTTCAAGTATTTTTCCTCCTCACTGTGAACGTATCACTGTCGAAGAAGGATTAAAGCACCTCGCTCCAGGCCAGATAACATTTGCCGTCATGGCCCGTAATTCAACCAATGAATTCAACCGCCTTATTGCAGCGTCAGTGGGTGTAGCTATTCCAGCTGATGAAACACAATATGGCTACCTTTCCGAACACCATCCTTTCGGTAATGTCTTGCCTTGTTCCCCTTTTTATTTTTTCGAGATCTGGTAAAATCAGCCTGGAAACGTTGATATTGACAGCTTTTCCTTTCAGGGAAAATCATACGTCTTTAAATGAAACCCTTTCAAGGATGCCATCTATGGTATTTTCCACAGAATAATCTTTAAAAAACGGTGCATCACAGTTATGACTGAATCAATCAAAACTGATGTTCTGGTAATCGGCAGCGGCATTGGCGGACTTTATTTTGCCGTTCATATGGCCGATCACGCCAAGGTAATGATCATCACAAAAAAAGAAAGCTCCACCTCCAATACCAACTGGGCTCAAGGAGGTATCGCAGCCACCATTGACGATAACGACAGTTCTGAACTTCATATTGCCGATACTCTCGAAGCCGGTGCAGGACTCTGTAACGAAAAAATGGTCACCTTTATGGTCAAGGAAGGACCTCAACATATAAAGCGTCTGACAGAACTTGGGGTAAACTTTACAACCTCCGACCACAACCATCTGCACCTTGGCAAAGAAGGCGGGCATTCCAGAAGCCGAATTGTCCATGCACAGGACTTGACTGGTAAAGAAGTTGAGACGGCGTTGCTCAATCGTATCAACAGTCATCCCAATATCACTCTGCTGGAACACCATTTTGCTATTGAGCTGCTTACAGAACATCATCTCGGTATCAAAACAAATGACATCAGCTGTTATGGTGCTTATGTGCTTGATGCAATGCAACGGAAGCCGAAAAAGATCCTTGCAAAAATCACAATACTGGCTTCCGGCGGACTTGGACATGTATATCCATATACAACGAACCCGGAGATTGCCACCGGAGATGGTGTTGCTATGGGATATCGAGCCGGAGCTGAAATTGCCAATATGGAGTTTATTCAGTTTCACCCAACTTCACTGTACCATCCAAAAGCTAAATCTTTTTTGATTTCTGAAGCAGTCCGCGGATTTGGTGGAGTTTTGAAACTAAAAAATGGCCAGGAATTCATGCAAAAGTATGATAAACGCCAGAATCTCGCACCTCGAGATATTGTTGCCCGGGCCATTGACTCGGAAATCAAAAAAAGTGGTGAAGATTGCGTTTTCCTTGATGTGACCCACATAGATCCCGAAAAAACCAAAGAACATTTTCCTAACATTTACGAAACATGCCTTAGTTATGGTATTGATATGACTAAGGAAATGATTCCCGTTGTCCCTGCTGCACACTATTCCTGCGGCGGTATTCGTACAGATGACCAGGGACGGACAACAATAAACCGCCTGTATGCCTGCGGCGAAACCAGTTGTACTGGCGTTCACGGGGCAAACCGCTTAGCTAGTAACTCTCTGCTTGAAGCACTTGTATTTGCATGGAGGGCTTGCACTGATATACGCGAACAACTGCATAAGTTAGACAATACGATCAATTTTCCAGATTGGGACGATACAGGAACCGTCAATCCCGAAGAATGGATTCTTGTCTCCCACAACAAGCGGGAAGCGCAGCAAGTAATGAATGATTATGTTGGTATTGTACGAAGCGATCTGCGTTTGGAACGCGCACAAAGGAGAATTGATTTCCTCAAAGAAGAAACAGAAGCCTACTATAAAAAAACAAAGATCACAACACAGATCCTCGAACTGAGAAATATAATCAAAGTAGCAAGTCTTATCATCGAAAGCGCCATAAAACGCCGCGAATCAAGAGGATTGCATTACACAACAGATTATCCTGGAAAAGATGACAAACACTTTCTGATAGACACAGTTCTCCGGTCGTTTTGAAGAACAGATCATACCTATAGGCCTCATAAGACTTATAGGTATGAAATTTAATATTTTAGCTACTTTACTTCTTGCCAGTCCCTCGCATAGCGAAAATCGATACCAGGGGTTCGACCAGAAATTTTTGCAATAACAGGCATCATACGCTTATACTGATTTCGAACAACCATCTTCCTCACACGGTCATAAAAAAATTCAGTTACACCCTCATCAAGAATAGCCTGTTTATCCATTCTCTTTTCCAGCATCATATAAAGCAGCAGATCAACTGCTTCATAGCTAAACCCGAGGTCATCCTCATCACTCTGCCCCTCCCAGAGGTCAGCTGAAGGAGCTTTAACAATAAGCGCTTCAGGAATACCGAGATGACGAGCCAGACCCCTTATCTGAGTTTTATAAAGATCACCAATTGGATTGACAGCAGAAGCCATATCCCCGAACATGGTACCATAACCAAGAAGTAACTCTGTTTTATTGCTCGTTCCAGCCACAAGCCTCCCGTCTCTTGCAGACACATCATAAAGAAAAACCATTCTGGTGCGAGCCATAATGTTCCCCCTTCTCAACAACTGATCCGCCGGCACTGACAAAAAAAAAGCATCGACAGCTGGTGTAATGACCACCTCTTCAGCCCTTATCCCAAGCTTCCTGATCATAATCTCAGCATGCTCAAGACTTTCTGGACTGCTGGACGCATATGGCATCATGAGTGCAAGTACATTGTCCGCACCAAGCGCACGAACTGCCAGTTCACACACCACCGCTGAATCTATACCACCCGAAAGACCAAGCACAAGCGAACTGAATCCAAACTTATGTATCTCATTCACAAGAAACGCTTTAAGAATATCCTCAACAATAAAATAATCGAGATGGAGATCCTGAACCTTCATAATAATAAGGCCATCTAAAAGTTGAACAACCGCATAGCAGCCCTTATCAGCAGAAAGACTGCTGTATTGACAACCACCACAAAAAAAGCTGTATTTCTCAGTGCACTGCCAGCCAGGCCGTCATAAAAATCAAGCATGACTGCGAGTCCATTTCTACCAATCACAAGGGTATAGCTGAGTGCAAAAAAAGCAAAAACCCAACTCCAACCTCCTGTAAAATACAGAAGCTCAAAAATCCATACAGGAGTCATTGAATAGCAGAAAACCGTTAACATCCCTGAATGAATACGTTCAGAGCGTTCTTGAAAAAGCAAATAAGCCGCTCCCCCCATCATAAGATAGAGTGCCGCAATATCAATCAGAAAATTGGCTATCGCAAAAAACAGAGCCTGACGAGGAAGACCAATCAATGGAAACTTCCCAAGCTGCACAAGAGCAATAACCGGAACAGCATAATCCCTGAGCACATTGAACTCACTATCCGAGTTTACCTCTTTAAGATCACGCCAGAATTTTCGGTATCGAAACAACAGTGAAAAAATCGCTGAAAAGAGTTCTTTAATCCCCATAATGGTTATCGTCTAAGCCATTTTTCAGGATTCTGTTTAACACGTCCTTTCCATATCTCAAAATGAACAACAGAACCCCCTTCAGGCATTCTCCCCGAAAGCCCTACGAGTTGCTGTGATTTTATAAGATCATCCTTAGCCACATTAAGCTGGCCGAGATTAGCGTACACCGTCAAATACGATTTAGGATGACGGATAATCACAATATTTCCGAAAGTAGGAAGAAAAGCTATCTGCACAACCTTACCCCCTGAAACAGCCCTTACCTGGGTGTTTGAAGGCACAGTAATATCAATTCCATTATTGGTAGTAACAATTTTAAGATCTTTGTCTTGAACAGATCCAAATTTTTGAGCGACAACACCGTTTCGTACAGGCCAGGGCAGCAAGCCAACAGCATTATCAAAATCAGCAGAAACTTTTTCAAGCTCATGCGACCCCATATCAGGAACATTGGTAACGCTCCGTTTTTCAGGAGTTTTAACCTCAGACTCTGGTGGTTTCATTTCTCTTTTTGCAGTTACAGGCTCCTCCATGAGAGGTTTTTCCTTCTTCAAAACCCCCTCCCTCTCAAAATGTTGAGCCTCAAGATGTTTTGCTTCAAGGCGCTGTGCCTCTCGACGTCGTGCTTCAAGGCGTAATGACTCTCGACGTTGAGTCTCACGTCGCTTAGCCTCAAGCCGAAGTGCTTCACGTCTCTTAGCCTCGAGTATCTTCTGCTGCCTTATCTTCTCAATTTCAACCGCTCGCTGTTCAGCCAGAATAAGAGACTCTATCCTGGATTGCAATTGTGCACGTTTTTTCTGAACCAACGCTAGCTGCGAAGCATATTCCTGCTTATTTTTCTTCAAGTTGTCAAGTACAACCTCTTTTTCTTTTTTACTGGCCGACCAAGTTTTCAGCTGCTGTTCCTGTTCCCTGACCATTTCAGCTTTTTGTTGATAGGTTTTTTCAAGCGCAAGCCGGTTATTTTCAAGCTTGAGGGCAACTTTCTGCAGTTCATCAACATCGTTTCGAACAGCTCTGGTAAAAAAACCCATGTATTGCGCCCTGACAAGAGCATTATTCACTGAACCAGATGAAAAAACATGTTCAATATCTCGATTTCCTCCATGTTTATACACTGAAACAGCTGTTCTGCGGAAATCATCGGAAACCCTTCCATAAGTCTGGCGATTCCCTTCAAGCTCTCGATGTAATTGACTGATATCTTTATCAAGTTTATCGAGATAATTCTGGTTTTCATTGATCATCTTTTCCAGAACAAGAATCTGAGTACGGATATTTTCAAGCACCTTAAACGACTGCGACTCCTTGCGTGTTGTCGAAATAAGTTTGGACTGGTACTCCTTTAACTGTTGTTTAAGTTCAGTAAGATTTTTTTCTACCGCTATTCGCTCTTTCATGATTCTCGATATCTCAGTGTTGACCCGAGGAACAGCTAAGACTCTGAGAGGTATAACAGGCAACAACAACAAAAGAAACAGTAAGAGCACTATCGCCCTCCGCAAAAAAACAGAGAAAAAGCTGGGTAAAATGATAACGGTCATAAAAAATCCTTCAGCATTAAATTCAAACACCTGTACATAGAAAACGCAGTTACATAAAAAACATTGAGGAAACGTTATAAGAACATCACTTAAAGGTAAAGGATAAAAACCTTTTCTTCGCAAACGGTTCGAAAAAAAATAATATGTTTTTCCTGACCTTAAATAATTGTAAATATCGGTTTTTCATCAGCATACCAAGACATGGATAAGCTTGTCATAAGAGGCGGAACTCGAATCTCCGGCAGCATAACTGCTTCAGGATCCAAAAATACCTCTCTACCAATAATAGCCGCAACACTGCTAACCGGAAACGGAACTTTTATTCTTCGCCATATCCCAAATCTCCGGGATATAATGACCTTTACCAAGCTTTTGCAACATCTTGGATCTGAAATTGACTTTTCAGACAACACGATGAAGATTTTTTCTGCAAATGTTCAAAGTATTCAGGCTCCATATGAACTGGTAAAACAAATGAGAGCATCGATTTATGTGCTTGGACCGCTACTCGCAAGATTTGGTCATGCAAGAGTTTCACTTCCAGGAGGCTGCGCTTTTGGCCCTCGTCCAATAGACCTGCATTTAATGGCTATGGAAAAACTTGGTGCTACCATCACCATTGAAACCGGGTTTATCGATGCCACACTTCGCGAAGGAAAACTGCGTGGAGCTCATATCGATTTCCCGATTTCCTCTGTCGGTGCAACAGGAAATGCTTTAATGGCTGCAGTACTTGCAGAGGGCACTACAACCATCAGCAATGCCGCTGCGGAACCTGAAATTGAGACCCTCTGCAAATTTCTCATTGCAATGGGTGCGACCATCAAGGGCACAGGAACTACAGAACTTCAAATTGAGGGCACAGATACCCTCAATGCAGTTGAATTTCATAATGTTTTCGACCGAATCGAAGCAGGCACTCTACTTGCCGCCGCAGCCATAACCGGTGGAAATATTACGGTAAACGGCGTTGAACCGGAACAATTGAAAGCAGTTCTGAAAAAATTTGCCCAAGCTGGTTGCACTATTGAAACAACCAGCAATAGTGTCAACCTGAAAAGCCCGGCAAAACTTATAGCAACAGATGTTACAGCAAAACCATATCCATCCTTTCCGACCGATATGCAGGCTCAATGGATTGCGCTGATGACCCAGGCAGAAGGAACGAGTCATATTATTGACAAAGTCTATCATGAACGCTTCAACCATATTCCTGAACTGAACAGGCTCGGCGCCCATATTGATATTCGCAAAAATCAGGCAATTGTTCACGGACCCCAAAAACTTTCAGGCACAAAAGTTATGTCAACCGATCTGAGAGCATCTGCCAGTCTTGTACTTGCCGGACTTGTTGCTGAAGGCACTACGGAAGTATTAAGAGTGTATCACCTCGACCGGGGATACGAACAGATCGAAACAAAACTGAACAGCTTGGGAGCTGATATCACCCGTGAAAAGTATAACGAATTTTAACAACTCAGAAAAAAACGATTATTGTTTTGCATATTATCAATGAAACATTATATTAACTGCCTCTAAAGCCAAGCATTGAGGGCCCTTAGCTCAGTTGGTCAGAGCAAGCGACTCATAATCGCTGGGTCGTAGGTTCAAGTCCTACAGGGCCCACAGATTGTGAAAAAAGTAGTACCTGGCGTGTTCGTCTAGTGGCCCAGGACATCGCCCTCTCAAGGCGAAGATCACGGGTTCGAATCCCGTACACGCTACAACATAAATGCACCCGTAGCTCAACTGGATAGAGTATCTGACTACGAATCAGACGGTTAGAGGTTCGACTCCTCTCGGGTGCACCAGTTTATATTACTTATCATATCATTTTTTTCTTCTCTAGCTGAGGCGCTTGATTTTTGCTTCCTCGACTCTTTTTCATTTCCCATACCGCATTCAATCAGCAAGTTCAGCATACCAGTTTAAACTTTTACCACGATAAAGGCTTGTTTCCTGCATAATCGCAGCGAATAACTCATATTGCTGCTTTTCATTAATATTCAGCAAGAAAAAACAGAAAAGAGAATTGAAATAATATTTTTTTTAATATATTCTCAACGCTATTGAGGAGTGGCCAAATTGGTAAGGCTCCTGATTCTGGATCAGGCAATTGCAGGTTCGAGTCCTGCCTCCTCAGCGTCAAAGACACAGCCATCAAGCTGTGTCTTTTTTTTTGTCTAAAATCAGGGGGTAGATCGTTCGTGAAAGGAAAGGGTTACTCAGGTTAATTCCGTGTAAACAAAAAGAGACAGAACTCTCGTTCTGTCTCTTTTGCATAAAAAACCGGAAAACCGGAAACTTATTTTGCAGGAGCTGCAGGAGCTGCAGGAGCTGCTGGTGCTGCTTCAGCTGCAGGAGCTGCTGGTGCTGCAGGAGCTGCTGGTGCTGGCTCAGCTGCTGGTGCTGCTGGTGCTTCTACTGGAGCTTCAGTTTTTTTTGCACAGCCCACGAAAGAAACTGAGCTTAAAAGAAAGAGGAAAATGAAAAGTTTTTTCATTGCTAGTATTGTTATTTTTGTTGTTTGATAATTGACAGCTTCATCAGCTCTCGAATATTAAAAAAAAACAGCGACTTTTCAAAAGCCTACTGTATGGCGGAATATGCAAAATATTTCCATATCACGCCACAGTTAAATGTTTTTTTACTCAACAAGCAACTCTAATTCCGCTTTTTGAAGCTCATGAAAATTCAAGTAACGGTAGATGCTTGCTTCCTTTTCACCTGAAAGATACTGGGATAAAACCTCCATATATTCATCTTTGCTAGGCAGATGACCAAGAAGCGCGCATACCGCGGCGAGCTCTGCAGAACCAAGATATACCTGTGCACCAGTACCCATACGATTATCGAAATTCCTTGTACTGGTCGAAAAAACTACTGCATTATCAGCAACCCTTGCCTGGTTCCCCATACACAGAGAACACCCGGGAGGCTCAATACGGGCACCGGATGCCCCGAATACGGAATAATAACCTTCTTCAGTAAGTTTTTTCATATCCATCTTCGTCGGAGGCACAATCCAGAGTTTAACCGGCACAGCTCCCTTATCCCTTAAAATTTCTCCAAGAGCCCGGAAATGTCCGATATTGGTCATACAGCTTCCAACAAAAACCTCGTCAATAACTTTCGGTTTCTTTTCGTCGTGAAGCACTTCAGTAAGCTTCATGACATCATCAGGATCGTTAGGACAGGCAAGAATTGGCTCAGTGATCTTACTCATGTCAATTTCAATCACCTCGGCATACTCAGCATCGGCATCAGGTTCAAGAAGAGATGGTCTTGCAAGCCATGCCTGCATCTTTTTGATCCGACGTTTCAGGGTATCAGCGTCGCCGTAGCCTTCTTCAATCATTTGTTCGAGCAATTTAACGTTCGAGCTGAGATATTCGATTACAGGCTCCTTATCGAGGCGAACAGTACATGCTGCGGCACTCCGCTCAGCCGAGGCATCACTGAGTTCAAACGCTTGCTCTACTTTCAGTTTCGGCAACCCCTCAATTTCCAGAATACGTCCTGCAAAAACATTCTTCTTCCCTTTCTTTTCAACAGTTAAAAGTCCCCGTTCAATCGCCACATAAGGAATAGCGTTGACAAGATCACGTAACGTAATTCCTTTCTGCAGGGTACCTGTAAAACGTACTAGAACGGATTCGGGTACATTAAGTGGCATAGTTCCTGTAACTCCGGCAAAAGCCACGAGGCCCGACCCGGCCGGAAACGATATGCCGATCGGAAACCGGGTATGTGAGTCAGCACCAGTACCGAGCGTATCGGGAAGCACCATACGATTAAGCCAGGTGTGAATCACACCGTCTCCTGGCTTAAGCGAAACGCCACCTCTGCTCATAATAAAGTACGGCAGACTTCTATGCATCTTAATATCCGAAGGCTTCGGATATGCTGACGTATGACAAAAACTCTGCATCAGAAGATCTGCACTGAAACTCAACGCTGCAAATTCCTTAACCTCGTCACGAGTCATAGCTCCCGTTGTATCCTGTGAACCGACTGTCAGAGTTTCAGGTTCAACATACATACCTGGACGTACACCAGGTAAACCGCATGCCTTTCCGATCATTTTTTGTGCAAGGGTGTAACCTTTACCACTGTCTACCGGCTGATCAGGACGAATAAACAGTGCATCTTCACCAAGTCCGAGAGCCTTTCTGGCTTTTCTGGTTAACGTCCTGCCGATAATCAATGGAATGCGTCCTCCAGCACGAACCTCATCAGAAAGTGTGTTCGGCGAAAGCTCAAAACGCGCTATAGCTTCACCGTTCTTCTCTATTCTCCCCTCGAAAAGGTAGAGATCAATAACATCTCCCATTTCCATCGCCGTGACATCGGCCTGAATCGGCAATGCCCCTGAATCTTCTGCTGTATTAAAAAATATAGGCGCTATAATGCTCCCAATCACCACTCCGCCAGTTCGTTTATTCGGTACAGCCGGAATATCATTACCAAGATGCCACTGAACAGAGTTTATGCCAGACTTCCGACTTGAACCAGTACCCACAACATCGCCAACATAGGCAAGCGGATGGCCTTTTTCTTTCAATTTCGCAATAGTTCCGATCGGATCCGTCATTTTAGTTCCAAGCATACAAAGGGAATGCAAAGGAATATCACTACGGGTAAAGGCCTCACTGGCAGGAGAAAGATCATCGGTATTGGTTTCTCCAGGCACCTTAAAAACGGTAAGTGTCAATTTTTCAGGAAGAAGAGGTTTTGTCGTAAACCACTCAGCATCTGCCCAAGATTTAAGAACTTCCTCTGCATAACGGTTAGTCTTTGACAATCCCACAACCACGTCAAACATGTCATAAACTAGCAAAGTCTTTTTTAACACCACAGCAGCTTCACTGCATATAATCGAATCGTTATGACTCAATGCGTCAACAAGCGGCTTGACATTATAACCGCCAAGCATGGTTCCTAAAATTCTGACTGCATCAATGTTATTAATGACACTACAAAAAATATCCCCTTTGAGAATACTATCCAGAAAAGCCGCTTTTTCAAAAGCAGCATCGTCAACACCAGGACTGATATGCTCACAAAATAACTCAAGCAAGTACTCCTTTTCCTGAACGATATCCTGCCGTAACAGACCGATAAGCAAGCGTGCCTGTTCAGCAGTTAATGGTAACGGAGGAATAAAAAGCTTCGCCCGTTCTTCAGTATGCGCACGATATTGTTGTACAAGACTCATAAAGACAATCTCCCAGTATTATTGATGTTTCAAACGAATATTGAAAAAAATGGCAGGCAAAACTTTACGGGATATTCCGCAACAAACAAACAAAATACCATGCAGGCATTGTAAAACCAAAATAGCCGACGCCCCCCAACCTTAAAACGCCGAAGTTCTTAAGGCAGAAAACTTGGCTATACTTTTTTCTTTACGTGCCAGAGAGAAACAGGAAGATTCTAACAAAAAAAAATCTATACAATCAGCATACTGTCCCCATAACTGAGAAAATTATACCCTTTGTCCAGAGCTTCTTTATAGGCATGACGCAGATTATCTGAACCAGAAAGTGCCGCAGTAAGCATCAGCACCGTTGATCGTGGAGCATGAAAGTTGGTAAGAAGACCATCAATGATACGAAACTTATACCCTGGATAAATAAAAATATCAGCTTCGCCAGTAAGCGGTTCATTTCCTGTATCGCCGCAAAAGGTTAAAATACGCGCACTGGCATGTTCGAGTGCTCTGGTAACGGTAGTTCCAACAGCAATAACTCTCCCTCCTGAAGTTTTTACCCGACAAATCTTTTCAACTGTCTGCCGTGGAATCAAATAAAACTCGCGGTGCATGACATGCTCCTCAAAAGCTTCCACCCTGATAGGAAGAAAAGTACCAAGGCCAACATGAAGAGCCAGATTTACAACGTCCACCCCCTTACGGCGCAGCTTTTCAAATAACTCCTGCGTCATATTCAGTGAGGCTGTAGGAGCCGCGACAGAACCCGGAAGTTCTGCAAAAACAGTCTGATAGCGTTCCCGATCAATTTCTTCAGCATCACGTTTGAGATATGGAGGAATAGGCACACCCCCAAAATGCTCGAAAAGATCACTTAACGCACCCCCGTCACAAACTGAAATGCGCGCAATTCCCTGATCAACAATTTCTTCAACACGCAATGCATGAAGATGAGCTACAAGCATGTCTCCTTTTTTCAGTTTCCCACGGTATAGAACCATATTTTGCTCATCTTGATGCTTTTCCAGAAGCATCAACTCTACTCTTCCTCCAGTTTGTTTCGTGGCAAACAACCTTGCTCGAACAACTCGAGTGTTATTAAGCACAAGAAGATCCCCGTCCCTCAAAAAAGCATCCAAACCAGCATATTTCTCATGCTCTATAGCGCCTGAACAACTGTCAAGTACTAAAAGACGGGTCGAACCACGCTCCAAAGGAGGATATTTAGCTATCTTTTCTTCAGGCAGTTCGTAATCAAAATCAGCAACTTTCATAGCACTCGCAATCTAGCCCGCACAGCTTCCGCATGCGCTTGAAGCCCTTCATAATCAGCAAAAGCAGCAATTTTTTCTCCACTCTCGTGCAACTGCTTTTTTGAATAGGAAATAATCGAAGTATGCTTTATAAAGTCACGAACCGAAAGAGGCGAAAAAAATCTTGCTGTCCCGTTAGTTGGCAAAGTATGATTTGGCCCGGCAAAATAATCCCCAACCGTTTCACAGGAATAACTCCCCATAAAAATAGCACCAGCATGGTGAATTCCCGGAAGAATATCCCAAGGATTTTCAACATGCAGTTCCAGATGCTCAGGAGCTATCATGTCCGATACCTCGCAAGCCTCTTCAAGCGTCCCAACAAGTACAATAGCTCCGTTATGCTGCAAAGAAGAAGCAATGATCTCTCGGCGAAGCATTGCTGGAAGACGTGCTTCAGCGCACTCCCTTACAGCCAACGCCAAATGCTCAGAGGTCGTAATCAGCACAGCCGATGCATCGGGATCGTGTTCAGCCTGGGCAAACATGTCAAGCACGATAAATTCTGGATTGGCTGACTCATCAGCGATGATAACCACCTCAGAAGGTCCGGCTATACTATCAATGGAAACATGACCAAACACCTGTTTTTTTGCCAATGCTACGTATTTGTTACCCGGACCAGTAATAATATCCACTTTAGGCAGAGTTTCAGTCCCGTAGGCAAAAGCCGCTATCGCCTGAGCACCTCCAATCTTGTATACAGAATCAATACCAGCCACCATAGCGGCAGCAAGAATATTGGGATGTACAACTCCCGCTGCATCACAAGGGGTGGTCATAAAAATATCCTTTACCCCGGCAACTATTGCAGGAGCAGCGTTCATAAGAAGCGAAGACGGATATGATGCCTTTCCTCCAGGCACATAGAGCAAAGCTTTTTCCATGGGAGTTACCCGCTGACCGAGAATCACACCCCCATCAGCTTCATAAAAAAAACTCTTCTCTACTTCATGCTGATGAAAAAGAGTAATATTGCGGTACGCCTCCTCAAGCACTTCAAGAAATCCCCGATCTGCATGTTCATATGCCTCCTGTATTTCGGAGGAAGAAACCAGCATATCCGTCAACCGGACACCTTGGAACTGCTCAGTATAATCCAGCACGGCACTGTTGCCATTCTTGCGCACACTCTGCAGGATCTCATCAACAGTAGACTGAACAGATGCATCAAAAGTCACACTTCGGTTCAATTGCTCTTTTAAGGCTGAACGTTCTTCAGCAAAACGGTAAAGGGGCAGCACTTCTTACAGGTTTTTAGTTATCTGACTTCAAAAAATCACTAATACAATGTACTCAATAGCTGTATTTATCGAAACCCCCGACACAGAACAGAAAACGGATGAAACACGCTTAAAAAAAGAAGCCTCAACCGCACACTTTTCATTTGAAAAAAAAGTTCCTTTAACTAACTTTAAAGTTCAGTTGAAACCTTGGAATATAGCCTGAATCAGCTCCTTTCCAAGCCACTATGATGCACACTTCGAACCATGTTAACATGAGCTTTTTCAGTAATCTGTTCAGAGATATTGCCATTGATCTCGGAACAGCCAACACGTTGATTTTTATCCGGGGCCAAGGCGTAGTTTTAAATGAACCCTCAATTGTCGCACGCGAACGCAATACAGGAAAAATTGTAGCAATAGGGCACGAAGCCCTTCTCATGCATGAAAAAACTCATCCCGGTATTATCACTATTCGGCCACTCGCAAGTGGCGTAATCGCAGACTATGAAGCAACGGAAGAATTGATAAAAGGACTGATCAATAAAACTAAAACTCAATTCTCATTCGGCATCCGTCGGATGGTTATCGGAATTCCTTCGGGCATCACAGAAGTGGAAAAACGCGCTGTTCGAGACTCTGCCGAACATGTAGGTGCCAGAGAGGTTTATCTGGTAACTGAACCAATGGCTGCGGCAATAGGCATCGGACTTGACGTCAAAGAACCAATGGGCAATATGATTGTCGATATCGGTGGGGGCACAACTGAAATTGCCGTTATTTCACTTGGCGGCATTGCATCCGGTGAATCATTGCGAGTTGCTGGAACCGATATCACTAATGCAATTATGCGCCACTTCCGCAAGGCATACAACTTGGCCATCGGTGAACGCACAGCAGAAGATGTCAAAATAAAAATTGCTTCTGCCTACAAGCTCGAAAAGGAATTGACAATGATGGTCAGAGGAAGAAACCTTGTCACCGCACTGCCAGAAGAGAGGGAAATCAACTCCGCCACCATCAGGGAAGCTATTGCCACCCCGATCAGCCAGATCATCACTTCGATTAAAAAAAGTCTTGAAGTAACCAAACCCGAACTATCAGCCGATATTCTCGACCGTGGCCTGTTTCTTGCTGGAGGTGGAGCACTCATAAAAGGATTGGACAAAAAAATCAGCGAAGAAACAAGACTTGCCGTGCATATCAGCGATGATCCACTGACTGCTGTAGCAAGAGGAACGGGAGAAGTTCTCGAAAACCTCGAAAAATACCGTACTGTGCTTCTTTCGACCAAACGCTACTAAAAAAAGAATCGAATACCGTTATTCCTCATCCAGAAGCCCTTTATAATACGCCTCATACTGTTCAACAAGCGAAGCAGTCTCGTACTTCTTCGCTTGGAGGACACAAGCTTTAGAACACTCAATCCAGTGTTCTCGGTCTGAAAGAAGGAGAAGCGCTTTCTCAGTCATACCTTCAATATCTCCAGGAGCAAGAAGATAACCATGAGTTCCTGGAACAATAAATTCCGGAAACCCTCCTGCCATAGTGGCCACAACCGGCACACCACATGCCATGGCCTCAAGCGCTGCAAGACCGAATGATTCCACATTACTCGGCATCAGCATAATATCAGAAATAGAAAGCAAAGGAACTATGTCGTCTAGCTTACCAAGAAACCGAACTCGGTCAATAATGCCAAGCTCACGTACCAAAATTTCTGCTTCGCTCCGCTCAGGACCATCACCGACAAGAAGCAGTGTTACATCAATACGTTGGCTTAAGCCAAAAAAAATCCGGATAATATCACCAATACATTTAACCGGCCTGAAATTGGAGATATGAATAACTATTTTCTCGTCCTTGATTCCAAGCTGCTCGCGAATTTCCTGTTTTGGAGAGCGAACAAAAAGCGAGGTATCAACAAAATTTGAAATCACCGTAATTTGCTTTATCGGGTTGAACATCCTGACGGTTTCATCCTTCAGGTACTCGGAAACAGATGTCACCCCATCAGACTTATTGATGGCCAACCGCACAACATCCTGCATTCCCCGGTCAGCACCAACAACAGTTATATCAGTGCCATGCAGCGTAGTTGCCAGCTTGAAACACTTTAAATCAGAACACTTATCCTCAAGCATCTGGCGGGCAAGCATGGCACTCAATGCATGAGGAATAGCGTAATGAGCATGAACCACATCCAACTTTTCGTAAAAAGCGACCTCAGCTATTTTCGATGCAAGAACAAGAGAATAAAAAGAACACTCAAATAGAGGGTAATGTTTTAATTCCACCTCATGATAAAAAATATTCCTTGAAAAGGTACCAAGTCTGAACGGTACCGACTGGCTGAAAAAATGAACAGCATGACCTTTAGCCGCAAGTGCCTTGCCAAGTTCCGTAGCAATGGCACCACTACCACCATAGGTAGGATGACAGATAATACCAATTTTCATTATAACAGTAGATTGTGAATGTAAGTGGATAATATATACCAATAAACGCATGTAATCGTTGCCTTTGCGCCTGAAGAAGAAAGCGAAATTTGTAGAGTCTTCTTCATGTCGGTAAATTTCACTAATAACGTTACATCTGCTTAGTTCCTGAATCATCAAGAAGCGGAGCATTTTATGGACATTACAAGGAACATCGTTGTCGATGAAGCTGGCACAATTCCTGCTGATATGCAGCTCATCGAATTAATTGAACGTAAAGGAACTGGACACCCTGATACCATCTGCGACTCAATTATGGAGGCGATCTGTATAAGCCTCTGCCGGGAATACCTTGCACTAACTGGTCACATTCTCCATCACAATATCGATAAAGGACTGCTGGTTGCCGGAAAAACCATCGTGAAACCTGGTGGAGGCACTGTGCTCGAACCACTGAAAATCATTTTCGGCGACAGGGCAACCGACAAGTACAATGGAATTAAGATCCCCGTAGGTGAAATTGCTGAAGCAGCAGCGAAAACCTGGTTAAAAGACAACTTGCGTTTTGTTAATCCTGAAGCTCATGTACTCTTTCAAAATGAAATTAAATCGGGCTCGGTAGAGCTTACTGATCTGTTTGCTCGAAGTAATATCGGTGCAAACGATACCTCTGTCGGGGTTGGCTATGCACCTCTAAGCTCTGCGGAGTCCCTTGTACTCGATACTGAACGGTTTATGAACTCCTGCGAATTCAAGCAGACGTTTCCTGAAACCGGGGAGGATATAAAAATTATGGGATACAGAAACCGCAAAACTCTGACTCTAACAATTGCTGTAGCATTTATTGATCGCTACATCCTGAATACGTCAATGTATTTCGAGCGTAAAAACGCAATAATTGAAGCACTGCAAATATTTATTAGCACCAAAACACATCATTTCGAAAATATAATAATTGACGTTAATACACTGGACGACCCCTCACGCGGCGAAAATGGAATATACCTGACTGTCCTCGGTACATCTGCGGAAGGGGCCGATGGAGGAGAAGTCGGACGGGGCAACAGAGTAAATGGCCTTATTTCATTCGGAAGACCACTGAGTCTGGAAGCTGCGGCTGGAAAAAACCCAGTCAACCATGTCGGCAAAATTTACAATATTCTTGCACGAGAAATCGCTTCCCGCCTCTATCGAGAAGTAAATGGTATAAATGAAGTGTCCGTGTTCCTCTGTAGTCAGATCGGCAAACCTCTCGACCAGCCTCTTATAGCATCAGCACGGATTATTCCAGACCATAATGTATCTCTTGAAAATATCCGGGAACCTGTCACCAAGATTATTGATGCAGAACTTGCTGACATATATCACTTCACAGGCCGCCTCGCACAAGGAGAATTTACCGTATGCTGATTTTTTAACCGCAGTTCATGGCATCATTATGAATCAATGAGATTACATGCTATTATGATCCGGGAATTAGACCAGATAGACCCTTAACAAGTCTGCCAGAATTCATTCAACAACAATTCTTGACGCATAAAAAATAGATGGAAAAAAGCCTTAAAAAACAACAGGTTGCCTTAAGCTCAGTAGCTGCAAGCCTCCTGCTTACCGCATTGAAACTTGTCGTCGGCATCATAACAGGCAGTATCGGTATTATTTCAGAAGCAGCACATTCAGCCCTGGACTTCGGTGCTGCCGCCTTGACCTTTTTTGCAGTCAGAATGAGCGATAAACCGGCTGACAGCAAACACCACTACGGCCACGCCAAGGTAGAAAGTGTATCAGCACTCATCGAAACAGGTCTTCTTCTGGTCACAAGCGCAGGAATAATTTATGCCGCTATTGAACGACTAATTGGCGGAAAAGCTGAAATAGAGATCACTTGGTATGCTTTTGCTATTATGCTCATATCCATTGTCGTGGATTTTTCCCGGTCGAGAGCTCTGAAAAAAGTTGCAAAGGAAACCAACAGCCAAGCGCTTGAGGCCGACGCCTTACACTTCAGTTCTGATATTCTCAGTTCAGCCGTCGTCCTCATCGGCCTGATTTTCGTATATCTGGGTGTAAGTTGGGCTGATGCAGTTGCCGGTATTGCTGTCGCCATTTTAGTTGCGTTTGCCGCATTCAATCTCGGTAAAAAAACAATCGATATTTTAATTGATGCTGCACCAGAAGGTCTCTCTGAGCGAATTGAAGAAATAACCATGACAGTCGGCGGAGTAATTTCCATTGACAGGATAAGAGTGAAACCCACTGGTCCACAGGTGTTTATTGAAATGGTAGTCTGTGTAAACAGAACCCTCTCCGTTGAAAAAGTTCAGAAAATCTGCGCGGATATAGAGCAAAAATTGAGCGAAGAGTTTCCAGTGGCCGATATCACAATCAACACACGACCTATCGCGCTCAACAATGAAACTATAGCTGAACGTGTACACGTTATTGGACTAAACCATAACCTTCATGCTCATAACATTTCAACCAACCTCACAGAACAAAAAAAGAACATCACATTTGATGTCGAAATCGACCAGCAACTGACCATAAAGCAAGCGCACGATACAGTTACAGCACTTGAAAATGAACTTCGCAGTGAGTTTGACGGAGAACTCGACATCTGTATTCATATTGATCCCCTCCGTAACGAAGAACGCAGCACCAGCTCACTTGCTCCTGAAGAAGAATTAGTATCGCGCAGCATCATTATCTCAGTCGCACAAAACATTGAGAACATTCAAAACGTCCACGACATCCAGATCAGGAAAAACGACAATCAAAAACTCTTCATTACCCTCCACTGCTCATTCAACGACGACGTGATTCTTGAAGAGGTACACTCACTCACGAGCCAGCTTGAAGGAGCTATTTACCAATCATTGCCCCATGCCTACCGGGTCATCATCCACGCCGAACCACTCTTGGCATAACAACTAAAAAGGTCATGAACGGAAACATACAGGAAACCATAGCTTTTGATATTTATGGCACACTGATAAACACCCACGGACTTATTGATATGCTGCAGAAGCATGTCGGCCTTAACGCCTGGGCATTTTCTCACCTTTGGCGGCAAAAACAGCTTGAGTACTCCTTTCGTCGTGGATTGATGAAGCAATACCGTGACTTCGGAATCTGCACGGCCCAAGCTCTCGAATATGCCAGTCTCTCATTCGGAATTTCTCTAACCCAAAAGGAAACTCGTACCCTGCTAAACGCATACCAAACGCTGCCGATCTTTGAGGATGTAGTTGAGAGCCTGGAACGAGCAAAAAATGCCGGATTTAAGCTTTATGCATTTTCAAACGGAAAAGCAAGCGACATAACAAAACTGCTCGATCAAGCGAATATCAGTCGTTTTTTTATCGATCTCATCAGCGTCGATGATGTACAATCGTTCAAACCGGACCCTATCGTTTATCACCACTTTCTTGATAAATCAACAGCAAATGCTAACAACTCTTGGATGGTTTCAGCCAACCCTTTTGACGTCATAGGCGCTGTCGCAGCAGGTATGCGATCAGCATGGGTGCAACGCTCTCCTGACATCCCTATGGATCCATGGGAATTCAAACCAACACTGACCATTCACAACCTGAACGATCTGGTGAAAGCTATAACTGATCACCGAAAAACTCCAGCCGATGAAAAATAAAAAGCCTGCAAGACAATAATCTGCAGACTTACATGTGGTGGATGTGTGAACGATAGTGGATTCGAACCACTGACCTCTACAGTGTAAATATCATACTGAGGCTATATGTCTCTTATATAAAAAGAGTTATAGGACTTTAAAAATTCTCGCGTAACATACGCGTAACAAAAATTTTATCACTATCTATCAAGAAATAAAAACAACGATTACACCTCTCATCTGCATTTCTACCCAATTTCGCAACTTTTCGATAGTATAATTTTCCTGCTTCTCCAAAAAAATGGGATCCGATTCCGTAAAACAATCAGAGCGTCCCAAGGTCTGGAATAGCCCGGCGCATAAACTCATCAAAAAGTGGCACCGTAAAATTCAGCAAGCCATGTGAGGGACTGTAAATCATCCCTTTCTTGATGAGCTTCGATCGAACAGGGCTCAGAGCCGTACTGCTTTCAACCCCAAGCATTCCCGAAATATCCGTCGTGTGATAGGGCCCTTGGCCGAGCTCTGCCATTGCCCGAAGATATTTTTTTTCTCCATCGGTCAGCCGATCAAATCGAACCCTGAAAAAATTTTCATCGAGACGGATTACAACCGGTTTCGTCGTTTCTTGAACAAGGTGTAACGTAATCGGTGAAGATTCTGACTGATTCCATGCCTGATAACCCCACTCCTGAAGAAAATACGGATATCCTTTTGTCATCCGGTAAATTTCCTGAAGCGCTGCAGGCTCAAATGCAACGCCCTCTGCCCTAACAGGGTCCTGAAGCGCTTTTGCGGCATCTTCTTCCTGCAACGGCCCAATATCAGGAAAACTGAACAGCCGCTCTGCGTATGACTTGGCATTTCCTGCAAGACCTGGTAAAATCGGCAGACCGGCGCCAACAAGAACCAACGGCAACTGCCTTTGCTGCATTTTATGCATGGCCATAATCAGGGCATTGAGCTCACCACTTGAAAAATACTGGATTTCATCAATGAATATGGCTACGGCACATTGACGCTCTTCTGCTGCCTCTCCAACTGCAATAAAAAGACTGGGCAGATCAGCTTCCAGATCTCCACTGTCTGCAGAACCCTTTTCCGGCTCAATGTCCAGTCCAAGCTCAACGTCTCCAAAAGAGACCTTTATCCCTCCGACAAAACTCTTCAGCACGGCAAGGCCTCGTCGAACCTTGTTTCCGGCACCAGCAATTCTATCCAACTCATACAGCAAAGAACGCAATTGCGATACCAGCAGAACCACCAGAGGTTTTTGCTCTGATGCTTCAATAAAAATCGTTCGATAACCCGCTTGCAGGGCCATGCGCTCCATTTCATTAAGCAGCACGGTTTTTCCAACGCCTCGAAGACCGGTCATGATCAAACTTTTCTCCGGCCGTTTTTTCAGAACACGTCCAAAAAGAACTGCCGCCTGCTCCAGAACGCCATCACGACCGGCAAGCTCAGGAGGCGGAGCTCCAGCTCCTGGTGAAAAAGGGTTTCTAATTTTATCCATAGAGCATAGAGATAGTTAGCAACTGATAACCTTGAAGCGAGTTGTTTATACCTATTTATAACAAATTATAACAAATAACTACTATAAATCACTATAAAGGCCTATAATCAGGAGAACTAACCTTATCAAAAGCAAAATAGCACATTAAACATTTTCTGATCTGAGCTAATCGACATCAATCAATATTGAGAATACCGGCGTCAAGTCCAACCTATCCACACGAGCAGGATTATCGGAGCATCAGACACCTGTAGAGAGAAAAGAAGCCAAAAACGTTCGGGCCATTTGGCACCGAAAAATGCCAGAAACCTGAACAAAAAGATTGTAGAGGTAGCGCAGGCATTACGCATACAAGCGCAATACTCAATTATGCAATGAGTTATCAGGTTTTTTCAGGAGAAGTAAAAAAACTCGTATAACAATGGCGTAACAAAACCATGGGTAAACGGCGTTAAATTGGATAAAATCGGAGTATTTCAGTGGCGTAAGAGTGGGATGCAAAAAAGCCTGTAAGTTACTATCTTACAGGCTTTTAACACACGTGGACGATAGTGGATTCGAACCACTGACCTCTACAGTGTAAATATCATACTGCGGCTATATGCCATTGATATAAAAGGAGTTACTGTCCTATAAAAATTTTAGCGTAACATACGCGTAACAAAATTTTTATCTCTATCTATCAAGAAATAAAAACAACGATTATGCTCTCACCTCTGGTTTTTCATGACTATTCCGCCATGAATCCGAAGCAATCCAATTGTCCTGAAAAAATCGCTTTGCCCTGAGCGCTTCCACAGCTGGAGACAGAAATACCTGCACCTGCTGCACTACATCAGCAAACGAGGCCGGCAGGTATTCAAGACCAATACGTTTTCTGAAGGCATTCCATTGCACCTGCTTCTCCGCAATGAACTCTCCGGAAAAGATTTCTCTCATCTGAACGAGCGTTGTTCCCCGTTGCGTAAACGTCTGCCTGATGGCTTCGGCGAGACTGGCACCTTCAAAGTCATACTGGCGTGAGAGCATCCAGATATCATAGAAATCTTTCATCCTGCTGTTGAGGATGCCAAGTTTGACCATCACCTCAAACTTTTCGGCAATCATGCTTTCTCTGCTGTAACAGTAAATCTCAGCCTGAGAGAAATTCAGCAATGATGGTAACGATTCCTGTACTGGATCAGGGTAGACCTTGTCTCCAAATCCAATATCAAGCTGTATAATCAGTCGTGCGGCATCGAGATCACCGCGAAATCGTATGCGCAATCCTTCATAGTCCGCATCTTCCGTTATCGGCTCAACAGTGATCGATTCCGGATCGAAACCAATTCCGTCTCCTTGTTTTTCAACGGCTAACACCTGACGGATAATGATCTTGATACTCTCTGGGGCGTTTCCTGTTTTGCCGAGCATATCGATATCCATTGTCGGTCTTGCCAATGGAGCATGCCAGACTCTTAGCGACAATGCCCCCCTTGAGAATGAAACGATCTGCGAATGAAGAAACCGACAGATGGTAGAGAAAGCGCTCCATGGCAGAGTATTGCAACAGCTCCTGAAAAGGCCTTTTTTCCTGTCGCGCCTTGTTCAACAACCTTTGCCTGACCGAGGCCCCGATATTTTTGATCGCTTTTGCGCTCACAGCGTTGCCTCAAGATATGGTTTCATGACCGAGGCAACACGGCACACCTCTGCATACAGCATGAGCGCATGCAGATTCTTATGCATTCTCTGCCAATACAGTTTAAGCGCTTCGAGAACGATATCCATTCCGATCCTGTTTCGGAATTTGAAGCAGTCGACAAGCGTCTTTTCCGGACTGTAGATCTTCACCGGGACACCATCGAGCTGATGCGTTTCAATACCGATCTTGAAACAAGAGGGTGAAAACCGGAAAACCGTAACCGGAGGATACTCGATTCTTGGTTGTTCGGCACCTTTTTCAAGCGCAAGAGATACGCTGTGTGGAACTTGGGTGGTCATCTCGTGAAAGGAGAGTGCCGAAACCAAGCAAAGGACACCCTTTGGAACCCTCAGTGCAACGGTGATAAGATCAGGATATTCGAGCTGCTTCCACCCTTTGAGCTGGTAAATCCCTCGAGAAAGCTCTTCAAGCTCACCGCTGTCACGAAGACTGTAAAGCGTCCGGGGATGAATACCAAGACTGATCGCTTCCCGTGTACGGATGAGGCCACCCCGGGCAAGAATAAGAGCTTTGGCCTTATCTGGAACTCTACTTTGTTGTGACATTGTTCATACGGATAGAAATACCATACATTATGCATAAGTATAGGTATATTTATCCTAAACAGCAAGAGACCAGAGAAATATCAAAAAAGGCTGAGGGAAATTTTTACCGCTCCTTTCTCAAGCTTTCAGCGACGTTTGAGCTGTTCACTGCAAATTGCCTGAACTGGCTGAACAACATTGTATTTTTATTGCGAAACCGTATCGTTACAAGTGGAGCCAAGGTCTCCCGTCACAGTATCATAAACCTCAACTTTAAGCACTGATGCTTTTCAGAGTCATGTCCGACATCCATAACGAGTTCTGTCGAGAAGAGAGCAGCGAGGACTGGCAGGTTCCGGAACTTACCGAAGACAATGAGTCCGTGCTCATCCTTGCTGGAGATATCGGGCTGCTGAGCAGAAAACAGACATGGTTCGGTTTTCTTTCGCAGTGCTCAAAGCAGTTCAGAGACGTTTTCGTCATTGAGGGCAATCATGAATGGTATCACGGCAACATCGAGAAGCACTCCTGGCAGAACGCCATCGCCGAGCATGTATTTCACAACGTACATACCGGTCCGCTCATTCTCGAGGAGGATAAAATCGCCATCGTCGGTACCACTCTCTGGACAGACTTTTTTGGCGGCAACCCCATCGCCATGTTCGATGTCAGTCAGGACCTCAACGACTATCAGCTGATAAAAGTCGGAGCCGATTATCACCGGTTACGACCTGAATACATTCTCGCCCTCCACCACAAACAGAAAAAAAGGCTTTTTGAAGATGTCGATCACTATACGGGACTCGGATACACCGTGATTGTGGTCACCCATCATCACCCCTCA
>JAPLFE010000035.1 GCA_026390855.1 Chlorobiales bacterium
GAGGAATAAGGAAGCAGGTATGGAGCAGAAGCAGAGGGAGCTTAAGCTTAGAGCATCAAGAGAGATGCAGAAAGAGGTAGAATATGCCCGAAAACAGATTAAGGAAATTGTTTCTGAAGTTAAAAACGCTCCGGCTGATGAGAAAAAAGTTCAGGAAGCCAGAAAAAAACTGGCTCTGAAAAAGCAGGATGTGGGCAGGAGTGAATCCATTCTTATTGCAGAAGCTGAGGCAGCGATTCAGGTCGATCGGACTATTCGTGAAGGCGACCTTGTCAGGATTCTTGATACCAGTACTTCGGGTGAGGTTGAGAGTGTGAATGCCGAAAGTGTGGTTGTGCGGTGTGGTAATTTCAGGTTGACTACTTCGCTGAAAAACCTCGAGAAAACATCAAAAACACAAGCTAAAAAAAATCTCAAACAGCCTGATCCTTCCAGGAAAAAAGGTTTATGGACAGCTATTACTGGAGATGCTCTGTCAACAAGAGTTGATTTGCGCGGTTTGAGTGGCGATGAGTCAATAATGAAAATTGAGCGCTTTATCGATACGATGAGGCTTAATCGTATTTATTCTATAACCATTGTTCATGGTAAAGGAACCGGTTCTCTTCGACAACGGACAGCGGAGTTTTTGCAACAGCACCGTTTTGTTAAAAGCTTTCGACTTGGTGAGTGGGGAGAAGGCGGGGCAGGAGTAACTGTTGTGGAACTGGAGTAAAAATCATTATTATTTCCGACAGTGTAGATGCGTTGAAAAACAGGTTTCAATACTGTATCTTACGGCCAAAGAGAGCTTGTAATAGTGGTGACGATGTATCCTGCTTATAACTATAAATCCTGCAGGGATTGAAAGAACAGAACGAAACATATCTGACGATACCGAATCAGCTGACAGCATTAAGGATACTGCTTGTGCCAGTTTTTTTCATGCTTTTACTACAGGCCGATCCTTATCTGAAGCTGCTTGGTGTCATTGTTTTTGTTTTCGCTTCACTTACAGATTTTTATGACGGTTATCATGCCAGAAAATATGGTGTTACAACTCGTCTTGGAGCTTTTCTTGATCCGCTGGCCGATAAGCTGCTTATTACGGCGGCTTTTCTTCTGTATGTGGGGATGGGTTACCTTGCTCTCTGGATGGTCGTTCTTGTTATTATCAGGGATGTTGTCGTTACAGGGCTTAGGGTATATGCCGAATTCAAAAACAGGCCTGTTGTAACAAGTATGGAGGCGAAGTATAAAACCTTGGTACAGAATATTTTTGTTTATGTAGTCATGGCGCTGATGTTGATGAAAGAGGCCGCTTTTTCGGGTAAGAGCATTTCCTTAACAGTCAATCGTTTTCTTGTTTCCGGTTATCTGAATTACATCATGCTGGCAGTAACGGTTTTTACTGTATATACGGGTATATCCTATCTGGTCAGTAATTGGCGCATTTGCCTTCATAAGCCTCTTGAGGGTCGGTGATGGATCGGAAGCTTTTTGTGGCGAAAATTCTATCCACCTGCTTTGGCCTTGGTTACTTCCCTGTAGCACCTGGTACAGTGACGAGTATTGCTGCTGTGGTTTGCTACTTTTTTATTCCATCCCTACATTATACTCCTTTTTTGCTCTCCTTGGTACTTCTGCTGACTGCTGTCGGTATATGGGGAGGCATGCTTATGGAGGAAAAGTATGGAAGCGACCCTTCAATAGTTACCATTGATGAACTTGCCGGTCAGTGGCTGGCTCTTGCTGCCTTACCCGAAGGATTGTTATCGGTACTGCTTTCATTCATTTTTTTTCGGTTTTTCGATATTGCAAAACCCGGTCCTGTAGATGCAGCCCAGCGCTTTACCGGAGGATGGGGGATTATGGCTGATGATGTGCTTGCCGGTCTGTTTGCAAATCTTTGCGTACGAGGCGTGTTTGCATTGCTGACTGTTTTTCACCTTTCGGCTTCGTTATAAAAAAGCTTGATTTTTTCTGCCATTGATGGTGTGTCGAAGCCTATTTCTCTGTAAAGGTCATTCATATTTCCATGAGTTACGAATGTGTCGGGAAGGGCGACTTTCAGAACAGGACGGTTCAGTCTTTTTGTGTTAAGGTGGTCGATTACTGCGCTGCCGAGTCCACCGATTGTACTGTTTTCTTCGATAACTGCAAAGTGGGTTGATTTTACGGCGAGTTCCTCGATCAGTGTGGTGTCGAGTGGTTTGAGGAACCTCATGTTGACTACAGTGGCATTGATACCGCTTTCTTGAAGTGATTCGGCAACTTCGAGGGCTTTGGTTGTCATGTTGCCAATGCTGAGGAGTGTCAACTCGTTGCCATTTCGGACAATCTGCGCTTTGCCTATTGGGATTGATGTGAAGTTTTTTTGCAGTGGTAGGCCTGTGCCGTTCCCTCTTGGATAACGTATTGCAACTGGGCCGTTCAAATCATAGAGTGCGGTGTAGAGCATATCGCGCAGTTCCTGTTCGTCGGAAGGGGCCATAATGACAAGCCCCGGTACGGAATGCAGATAGGAGAGATCAAATGCGCCATGGTGAGTTGGACCATCTTCACCGACAAGTCCTGCGCGGTCTATAGCAAAAACCACGTGCAGCTTTTGCTGGGCTACATCGTGTATAAGTTGGTCATAGGCACGCTGCAGAAAGGTTGAGTAAACAGCGAAGACTGGTTTGAATCCTTGTATCGCAAGTCCTGCAGCAAAGGTGACAGCATGAGGTTCGGCGATGCCGACATCATAAAAGCGGTTTGGCAGGGCGTTCTGGAAGAGGTCGAGCGATGTTCCACTTGGCATTGCAGCAGTAATGGCGGTGATTCGGGGATCTTTAAGGGCAAGTTCAACCAAAGCTTCACCAAAAACCTCCTGATATTTTGGGGGCAGTGATGTGTCGGCTTTTTTCAGGGATTTTCCTGTTGTGGTATCGAAGCCTCCGCTGTGTGCGTGCCATTTACTCTGGTTTTCTTCTGCTGGTTTAAATCCTTTCCCTTTAGTAGTGATAACATGCAGCAGTTTTGGGTGAGGAAGTTCCTGCATCTCTTTGAGTGCCTTGACGAGCTGTTCCATGTTATGACCATCAATTGGTCCGAAATATCTTAAGCCAAGGGCTTCGAAAAATGCTCCCGGAGTCAATGCTGCCTTTATTCCTTCTTCAAGCTTACGAACGGCATTTTTTGCCGAATCTCCCAATTCATTGTTAAACAGTGAGATTGATTGCCAGATAAATTTGCGTGCTTTGTTGTAGGTTTTATTCAGGGTGATGTTGATAAGATGGTTTTTTAGTCCGCCGGTACTCGGCGAAATGGCCATCTGGTTGTCGTTGAGGATGACAAGTACATCACTTTTAAGGTCGCCGAGGTGGTTCATTGCTTCGAAGGCCATGCCTCCGGTCATGCTGCCATCTCCTATGACGGCTATCACTTTTTCGTTTGTACCGGCTAGATCCCTTGCTGCGGCCATTCCTGCAGCTGCTGAAATAGAGGTTGAGGCGTGACCGGTTCCGAAGGCATCATGGGGGCTTTCTGTTATTTTGGGAAAACCCGCAAGTCCTTCGTAGCGACGGTTGGTTTGCATTTGGTCTTTTCTTCCAGTGAGAATTTTATGCACGTATGCCTGGTGTCCGACATCCCAGATGATTTTGTCTTCAGGAGTACTGAAGACATGATGCAGTGCAACGGTCAGTTCGACAACACCAAGGCTTGATGCGAAATGCCCGCCGTTTATAGAGACGAGTTTGATGACTTCTTTTCGGCATTCATCCGCCAGTGTCTCAAGTTCCGGAATACGGAGTTTTTTAAGATCAGCTGGAGAATGGATGTCAGACAGAAAGGGTATTTGCTGTGTGATGGGAACCGGGAGTGAATTGGGCATAGTTCTTTTGACTCAGGTTATGTTCATTCTGTATGTGTAACCATGCTTCGGGCTTTCCGGTTCCAAGTTTTGCCTTTGGTGGGGTTTAAATGCCCGAAACCTGAAGGAGAATATTTCGTTCTGTGCGAGGGCCATCAAGTTCTACGAAAAACAGTGACTGCCACTCGCCGAGCAGCAGCTTTCCTTTTGAAAAGGGTATTGTTTCTGATGTGTTCATGAGTAGTCCGAGCAGATGGGAATGGGCATTATCACGGCCATCAAGAGGATTGAGATTGTGCAGGTAGTTGCCATCCCTTGGCGCAAAGCGCTTGAGGAATGTTTCCATATCTTCAAGAAGGCGATCCTCTTTTTCGTTGATACTAATATAGGCCGTGGTATGCTGGCTGATGACGGTCACCTGACCTGCATCAAGTTCTGATGAGGAAACAGCCATAGACACTTCAGCAGAAATATCGATGATTTGTATGGGCCTTGTGGTTTTAACCTTGATGGCTTTTATAATGTATTGCATAGGATGAAACGTCAATAATTACTGTATTTCAAAAGGTTATGGCTACTCCTTCATGGGGAGAAAGGCTTATTTGAATCATCTGGTTTTTATGATGAACATCACTTTTTTTGTTTTCAGTATAGGTGCTGAGGATGTTCAGTTTTTCGGGGGCGACATTTTCAAGCGAAGGATGCTGGAATTCTATAGCAATACCTGTTGCACTGAAATTGGCAAGGACAAAGGCATGCTCATCTGTTGTAAATCGGTGAAATCCGAAGCAATGGGTGTCATGAGCAGCGTTCAAATAGAGCCGTTCAATTTGACCTTCCTGAAAGACCTGTTTTTTCTGAAGAATGAAAAGTTTTTTGTAGAGGGCGGCCAATTCTTTGTCGCATGGTTCGGGAGCTTGACTGATAAGTTGTACGGGGATTTTTTGCCGGAAGCCATCCATTTGGTCCTGATGGATAAGATGCATGCCGGGAGTTGCAAGCAGTACCATTGCGGCCGCTTTGTTATTTAAGCCGATTTTTTCAGCAGCCCTTGGTTCGTCATGGTTTTCGAGAAAGCGGCAGAGATGTTTCTGGTAATCCCACTGGGCGGTCATGTGTCCTGAAAGCTTGTCAACATTTACAGGAGAACTACAGATATAGTCGTAGAAAGGTTTGTCATAGGTAAAGTCAAATCCCTGCTGCTGGAGTTCCCACTCTTTGTTCCAGTATGATTCGGCAAGAAAGAGAAAGTCGGGGTGTCGGCGCTTGACTGCTGCAATAGCACCAGACCAAAACTCTGTTTTCATGGCGCCTCCGAGGTTGCTCCATGTGGTATTGAAAACGCTTTTAAGAATCAGCATGGCAACATCGCACCTGACGGCATCGCATAGAGAGCTGATACTGAAAAGGTTTTCAGTCATCATCTGGTGTGTTTCAGGTTTTGCATAGTTAAGCTGAAGGGTGTCTGTCCAAGGGGCAAAATAAGGGTCTTTGCCGTATGCCAGATATTTACCTTTGGTATATTCAAAGGCTGATTCGGGGTCGTGACTTTGTTCATCACTCGATACTGGAATAAAAAATTCGGGGTGATCTGGAAGCCATTCGTTGTCGAGAGCAAGGTGATTTGGTACAAAGTCGAGCATGAGTTTTATACCGTAGGAACGGAGCTTTTTGCGAAATACCACAAGTTCTTCTTGTCCGCCCAGTGCTTTATTGACGTTGTATGAGGGTATGGAGTATGGAGATGATGCGATATCATCAGGCTTTGCAAGTGGAATATGCTCAAGGATTGATGTTCGAAGGCCAGGATGAGAAGTTGCAATGGCATTGCTGAACTGACTTGGTTCCCATACCCCCATCAGCCATACAAAGTCATAACCGCAGTTTGAAAAGAAGGCAAACTCCTCGTCGGGAATGTTGCCGAGAGTTATTGGATAGCCGTAATTTTTACTTAATTTTTTCAGCCAGATTCTTGTGTTGATTTCGTAAACGAGAGGAAACATTATGGATCGTTTTGTTTGGTAATAGCTTGCGGTCAAATATAGCAACTCTTAAACTCATATGTATCAGGCTTGGCGTTAAAAACGCAAAAAGGCAAATGGGGTGAGTGGAAAGAGCTGAACTGAGTCCAGAGGTTTCTGGTGGCGGAGGTATTTGTAAAAGGAGTAAAGTTATGCGAAATTCATGCTGGGTATTTTGGCGCAATGGGATAAGGCATGGGGCGCTATAACTAGTAAACGGGTATTCAGAAGTTTTGACGGATTTTTTACATGATCTTAATGAAGTACAGCGCAATGCTGTGATTGCTACTACCGGGCCTGTTATGGTTCTGGCGGGTGCAGGTTCCGGCAAGACACGTGTTATTACCTATCGTATTGCATATCTTATCAGAAATGAGGGGGTCGCTCCCCAGAATATTCTTGCCTTGACTTTTACCAACAAGGCTGCTGGCGAAATGCGCCACCGTGTTGATACTCTGTTGCAGCAAGGTAGTTCGAGAGGGTTATGGATAGGTACTTTTCATTCGGTGTTTGCGCGTCTTCTCCGCAATTATATTGACCTGATCGGCTACGACCGGAACTTTTCGATATTTGATACTGATGACAGTAAAAGTCTGATTCGGCAGTCAATGGCCGAACTGAATATTTCTGTCGAGTCAGTGCCGGTCAATACTGTTCAAAGTCTGATCAGTAGAGCCAAAAACAGCTTTATTTTGCCTGGTGAGTTCCATCGAAATGCCGCGGACTATAATCAGCAGAAGGCATCAGAAATCTATGAGCTGTATGCAAAAAAGCTCAAGGAAAACAACGCCCTTGATTTTGATGATCTGCTTATCAAGCCGCTTGAACTCTTCAATGCGCATCCAGAGATACTTGCTGAACTACAAGATTCTTTCCGTTATATCATGATTGATGAGTATCAGGATACGAACCGTGCGCAATATCTTGTAGCAAAAATGCTTGGGGCAAAACACAGGAATATTTTTGTTGTGGGTGATGATGCCCAGTCGATTTATTCCTGGAGAGGTGCTGATATTTCCAATATCCTGAATTTTCAGGATGACTATCATGATGCCTTGACTTTCAAGCTTGTTGAGAACTATCGGAGTACGGGAACTATACTTAAGGCTGCAAACAGCGTGATCAGTCGTAACCAGCGACAGATTAAAAAAGAGTTGATTTCGCATCGGGATGAGGGGGAGCCTTTAACGCTTATTGAGGCATACAATGAGCGTAATGAAGGTGAAAAAGTCGGAGAGTATATTCGTACCATGCGTTTGAAGCAGGGTTATGAGTATAAAAGCTTTGCTATTTTTTACCGAACCAATGCTCAGTCGAGAGTGCTCGAGGATGTGATGCGCCAGCATAAAATTCCGTATAAAATTTTTGGAAGCGTATCGTTCTATAAGCGGAAGGAGATAAAGGATGCAGTTGCCTATCTTCGTTTTATTCTTAATGAGCGTGACAATGAATCGCTTTTGAGAATTATTAATTTCCCGCCTCGAAAAATTGGGGATGTCAGTATCGGCAAGCTTAAGGAATTTGCAGAAGATAAGGGAATAAGCCTTTATGATGCTATAAAATTAGCTGAAGAGGGAGGTTTTCAGGCGCGCTTGGTTAATGCACTCAGTGCATTCAGCAGTGTCATTGAGACGCTTAAGTTATTGGCAGAGAGCGGGACTGTTTATGAAGTCCTTACAGAATTGTTCAGTTTAACCTCCATTCCTTTGCTGTTGCAGGCTGAAAATACTCCTGAATCGCTAGCTCGCCATGAAAACCTTCAGGAACTTCTTTCGATGGCCAGGGATTTTTCGGATCATAATCCCGACAATGGTTCACTTGGAGATTTTCTTGAGAATATTTCTCTTGCTTCCGACTATGAAGAGACGCAGGATTCTGATAATTATGTCTCTTTGATGACGGTTCATGCTGCAAAGGGCCTCGAGTTTCCTGTAGTATTTGTAACCGGACTTGAGGAAAGGCTTTTTCCTTTACACAGTTATGAACCCGAAGAGCTTGAGGAGGAACGAAGACTGTTTTATGTTGCGGTGACCAGAGCGCAGGAGAAAATATTCCTTTCGTGGGCGCAGAGCCGCTATCAGTATGGTCAGCCGCATTACTGTTTAAAATCGATGTTTATCAATGAAATTGATGCTTCGATTGTACAGACAGAGAGTGGTGGGTTTCTGTCAGATACTCCGATAAAGGAGAAACCTGTTGGCGGGTTATCATCCTCTTCGAGAGGTTATCAGCAGAAAATGCCGACTCCATCTTCTGCTGCTTCAGCTTCGGGTGTAGAGTCGAAGCCATCGAAGCCAGCACTTCGTGCAGGAACGATGGTACATCATGCTCTTTTTGGTCAAGGCACTGTGCTTGATGTTCAGGGAACGGGGGCCAAACAGAAAGTCAGAATAACGTTTCGCAGTGCCGGAGAGAAGACCCTTATGGTGCAGTATGCAAATCTTAAAATTCAGTAGTAAAATCCTTGACATTTCTACGCTTTACGCATAAATATCAGCAGAATGAAGATCCTTTTTGGCGTTCAGGGAACAGGAAATGGGCATATCAGCCGCAGTCGGGAGCTTGTTCGAAAGCTTAAGGAGAACGGCCATGATGTTGGTGTAATTATCAGTGGAAGAAAAGAAGAGGATCTGAAAGAAATAGAAATATTTGAGCCATATCGGGTGATGAAGGGTATGACTCTGGCAACCTATAAGGGGAGGCTGAACTATATCGAAACGATGTTTCAGCTTGATCTGGTGCGTCTTATGTCGGATATTTTAATGCTCGATACTTCAGGTACGGACTTGATTATTACTGATTTTGATCCGATTACATCGATGGTTGCAAGGTTAAGAAATATTCCTTCCATGGGGTTCGGTCACCAGTATGCCTTTCGATATGATGTGCCTATGGCCAGGGGAAATATTTTTGAAAAATATACCCTGTTGAATTTTGCTCCTGCCCGTTATAATGCCGGGCTTCACTGGAGCCATTTCAATCAACCTGTTTTTCCTCCGGTTATTCCTGCATCGCTCTATGCTGAAAATGCCAGAGTAGTTATGAAACAAAAGATTCTTGTTTATCTACCTTTTGAAGAGGTGGTTGATGTTGCTCGCTTTGTTACTTCTTTTGATGATTATGAGTTTTATATCTATGGCAAGGTAACTGAGAATCGTGATGAAGGGCATCTCCATTTCAGAGGTTACTCTCGCGAGGGATTTCTCCTCGACCTCATGGAGTGCAGTGGGGTGGTTTGTAACGCGGGGTTTGAACTTCCGGGCGAGGCACTTCATTTAGGAAAGAAGCTGCTTCTAAGGCCGCTCGATGGTCAGATTGAGCAGCAATCCAATGCTCTTGCTATGGAACAGCTTGGGTATGGCATGGCAACACGCAGTCTTGATGTTTCCATTCTTGCGGACTGGTTGCAGAAGCCATGCAGGGTTCCGTTGCGTTATGCAAGAACGGTGGATTATATTGCTGAGTGGATAGGAAGCGGCCAATGGGAGATGTTGTCGAAATATACGGAGGCAGCTTGGGAGAAAAAGTTTTAAAAGGTACTTATTATGCATTTCAGGGATCTTGTAACAAAAAACCGGAGTTACCGGAGATTTGACAGCGGGGTTCCGGTTACTGAAGATGCTGTACGGGATATTGTTGAACTTGCCTGCTATGTTTCTTCGGCCAAAAACCTTCAGCCTTTGAAATTCATAGCAGTTTGTGAGCCTAAGAAAGTTGCGGCTCTTTTTCCCTTGCTCTCCTGGGCAGGGTATCTTGCTGATTGGTCGGGACCGACTGAAGGCGAACGTCCTACGGCTTATATCGTGATGCTTGGGGACCAATCGATTAGCACAGAATTTGGATGTGACAGTGGAATTGCTGCACAGACTATGCTTCTGGGTGCGACAGCTTCTGGTTTTGGAGGGTGTATAGTCGCTTCTCTTGAACGCTCAAAAATAAGAGAGTTGCTTAGAATTCCTGATAGCTATTCAATTCTGGCGGTACTCGCTCTTGGTAAACCTCTAGAAACTGTTGTGATTGACCAGATGTCGGAGAGTGATTCGGTTCGCTATTTCAGGGATGTTCATGGTATCCATCATGTTCCCAAAAGAAAGCTTGATGATGTTCTTTTGAGATTTTATTAACCGGTATGGTGTTTTTCAAGACTGATGATCCGTATAGATGAACTGCTTAAGGCTTACCGTCAAGGTTTTTTCCCGATGTCGGATCCAAAGGATGGAAAGGTTTACTGGTGCCAGCCTTATAAAAGGGCTGTTGTCGATCTTGATTCCTATAAAGCCTCGAGGGATGTTCTTCGGCTGAAAAGAAAAAAAGAGTTCATTGTGACTTTCGATGAGGAGTTCGAGGGCGTGATAAAAGGTTGTGCCGGTCCGAGAAAAGATGATGGTGAAACCTGGATTTCAGATGAGATTATGGAGGCATACATCAAGCTTTACGAGCTAGGCCTAGCCCATAGTGTAGAGAGCTGGTTTGAGGGTGAACTTGTTGGAGGGTTGTATGGTATCGCTATGGGAGGAGCTTTTTTTGGAGAGTCAATGTTTTTTCGTCGTTCCTATGCATCTCAGATAGCGTTTGATTTTCTGGTAGTTCATTTGAAAAAAAAAGGATATCTGCTGCTCGACGCTCAGATTATGAATCCCCATCTTGAGAAACTGGGGGCAGATGAAATAGTGCATGAAGAGTATATGGAACTTCTTGCTCATGCATTGAAGGAAAAGATTGTTTTTCTCTAAGCAGGGGAAAAATGGTACCTTGATAATCGATAGTTTTTTCCTTTCGAAGAGGGGATACCTTTTGGAATATTGACCTTTAATCAGAGGAGCTTTTTTATGTTGTCGAGGGACTTAACGGAAAATCAACCACAGACTAGAGTCATCATTTATTCGGGAAAAGGTGGTACAGGAAAAACTACCATTTCGTCATCAACGGCGGTTTCTTTAGCCAGGCAGAACAAGAAAGTGCTGATTATGTCCTCCGATCCTGCACATTCGCTTTCTGACGTTTTTAATACTCGGATCAGCCGCAATGATCCCCAGAAGATCGAAAATAATCTTTACGGTCTTGAGGTCGATACGGTTTACGAGCTGAAAAAGAATATGTCCGGGTTTCAGAAGTTCGTTTCTTCTTCTTATAAAAATAAGGGGATTGACAGTGGTATGGCTACGGAACTGACTACTCAACCGGGTCTTGATGAAATTTTTGCGTTAAGCCGCTTACTTGATGAAGCGCAGTCAGGTAAATGGGACGCTGTTGTGCTTGATACTTCGCCAACTGGTAACACGCTTCGCCTTCTTGCGTACCCGGAGATTATCATTGGGGGCAATATGGGAAAACAGTTTTTCAAACTCTATAAAAGCATGTCGTCACTAGCTCGACCTTTGAGCGGGAAATCCATTCCTGATGATGACTTCTTTAACGAGATAAATGTGCTGCTCAAACAGATGGAGGATATCAACAAGTTTATTCTCAGTCCTGAGGTTACCTTCCGGCTGGTATTAAACCCTGAAAAGCTCTCCATCCTTGAGACAAAACGTGCCTACACTTTTGTGCATCTTTACGGAATTAATGTTGATGGTATCGTGATCAACAAGATTCTGCCTACCTCCAAAACTGTTGGGGAGTATTTTGAATTCTGGGCTGATCTGCACAGCAAGTATCTGATGGAGATTGATAACTCATTTTATCCTACTCCGGTTTTCAGGTGTCATCTGCAGCGAACTGAGCCGATAGGGACGGATGCGTTGCATGATATCAGTAAACTGGTGTTTGGAGAGCAGACACCGGACAAGATTTTTTATTCCGGGAAAAATTTTTGGATCGAAAGCAAAAAGAATGCTGTAACAGAGGATCATCGGGAAGTTCTTTGTATCAAAATCCCTTTTCTCCGCGATGCAGAGGATGTTGTGGTTGATCGAATGGGTACTGATATTGTGGTTACGGTTGACAGAGCTCAGAGGATTATTACTCTGCCCAGGGCGTTGTACAGCCTTGAAATGGAAGAGTATATCAGGGAGGATAATCTTTTGCGAGTGGTGTTTAAGGATATACCTGTTGAGAAGGAGGATATGGAGTTGAGTGTTAATAAAAATGTACTGGATAAGCTTCGCTCAATGAGGAGAATGAAGGTATAGTACAGTACCTCTCCTGTTGGTTGAAGAAAAATTCAGGGGAAACAGTTTAAGTTTTCAAGGTAATCTTGTATCTTAAACGTTTAAAATGTTGAGTTAACGGGGATTTACCCCAATCTTTGTTAAAGAATCAGCTTATATCATGTCCGAGAAAGCGCACTATGGTTTGTTGAAAGGGAAAAAGGGAATTGTTTTCGGCCCGCTTGATGAAAGCAGTATTGGCTGGCAGATTGCGCTTCATGCCTACAGGGAGGGTGCAGAGATCGCCATTTCCAATGTGGCAGCTGCGTTGCGTTTCGGTAATATTGGAGAGCTTTCAGAATTATGTGGCAATGCTCCATTGATTGTTTGTGACGCTTCTAATAATGAAGATGTCGATAACTGTTTTAAAGAACTTAAGGAAAAAATAGGTCCTGTCGATTTTATTGTGCATTCCATCGGAATGTCACAGAACATTCGTAAGCAGTTGCCCTATGAAGAGCTCAATTACGAGTGGTTCATGAGAACCCTTGATGTTTCTGGATTGTCGTTGCACCGTCTTGTTTCTTATGCTCTGAAGAATGAAGCGATTAATGATGGCGGCAGCATTCTTGCGCTTTCCTACATTGCTTCCCAGAGAAATTATTGGTCGTACTCTGACATGGGAGATGCGAAGTCTTTGCTTGAATCTATTGTCCGGAGTTATGGACCAAGGCTTGCAAGGCATCATGTCCGTATTAATACCATATCACAAAGTCCAACATATACCAAGGCAGGAAGCGGTATACCAGGGTTTGAGAAAATGTATGAGTACAGTGATCTTATGTCTCCCCTCGGAAATGCCTCTGCTGAAGAGTGTGCTGAATATTCCATGACTATCCTCAGTGACCTTTCGCGCAAGGTTACGATGCAGAACCTTTTCCATGATGGAGGATATAGTTCAATGGGTGCTACTATTCCCATGATAAAACTTGCTCATGAAGTTCTGAATGATAAAGAGCTTGCAGACCGAGTTGGTCTTGATGAGTATAGTCCCACCAAGTAAGTTGAGGGGGAACCAAGCTGTAGCAGGTTCCCCGTCTTTTAACATCTTTCAGAAGTAATTCCGCGCTTGAGAAATTGGGAATGAATGTGTTTTTCCAGTTGCATCAAGTTTTATATTTTTGCACTCAGGGGTATTGATTGTTTTAAAGGCGGACAATTTCCTCATTGAGTTTTTGGTTTATTCAGCGGAGGTTTATCATAGTTAAATTTGATTTCTATCTTTATCGGGTTCTGCCCGGTCAAGGTTGATTTTCATGTGAGCCTCTTTCCTTGGAGTATCGTTATCAATTAATTTTTAAAAATATTTAACTGACGATCGAGATGGCAAAAAAAGCAACAATCGTTTATACCAAAATTGATGAGGCTCCGGCGCTTGCGACCTACTCTCTCCTTCCTATTTTAAAGGGGTTTGCCAATGGTACCGGTATTGACTTTGTACCAAAAGACATCTCTCTTTCGGGTAGAATCATTGCAAATTTTCCTGATAATCTTACTCCCAGTCAGAAAATACCGGATTATCTGGCTGAATTAGGAGCTCTCGCCTTGACACCGGAAGCCAATATTATAAAGCTCCCAAATATAAGTGCTTCAATTCCTCAGCTGAAAGCTGCGATAAAAGAGTTGCAGGATCAGGGATACAAGATTCCTGATTATCCAGAGGCACCGGCCAATGAAGCTGAAAAAGAAATTCATACAAGGTTTGCCAAGGTTCTTGGAAGCGCTGTGAACCCTGTATTGCGTGAGGGCAATTCAGACAGAAGGGCTCCGCTTTCAGTAAAACAGTATGCTAAAAAGCACCCGCATAAAATGGGGGCATGGAGCAGCGATTCAAAATCACATGTTGCGTCCATGACTGATGGTGATTTTTATGGAAGTGAAAAATCCGTGATGCTGGATAAAGCAACAACGGTAACCATCGAATTTGTTGACGGGAATGGAAAGAGCACTGTTCTGAAGGATAAAACCCCGTTATTGCCGGGAGAAATTATTGATGCTTCGGTGATGCATGTTCGTGCGTTACGAAATTTTTATGATGACAGATCAGAGATGCAAAAGAGAGTGGCCTGCTGTTGTCGCTGCACCTGAAAGCAACGATGATGAAGGTTTCAGATCCAATCATGTTTGGTCATGCTGTTACTGTCTATTACAAAGATGTTTTTGAAAAACATGCTGCGGTTATCAAGGAACTTGGGGTGAATGTGAACAATGGTCTGGGTGATCTTTATGCAAAAATCCAGAATCTGCCTGAAGCCCAGAGAGCAGAAATTGAAGCGGATATCAATGCGGTGTATAACAGTCGCCCGCCATTGGCGATGGTTGATTCAGACAAGGGGATTACGAACCTTCATGTGCCTAATGATATCATTGTCGATGCGTCCATGCCAGTTGTTGTTCGCGATTCCGGTAAGATGTGGGGACCTGACGGAAAGCTTCATGATACAAAGGCCATGATTCCCGACAGGTGTTATGCGTCGATGTATCAGGCAATTATCGAAGATTGCAAACAGCACGGAGCATTTGATCCTGCAACCATCGGGAGTGTACCAAACGTTGGTCTGATGGCTCAGCAGGCAGAAGAGTATGGTTCACATAACAAGACCTTTGTTGCTCTTGGAAATGGAACAGTCCGTGTTGTTGATGATGCCGGCCAGACGTTGCTGGAGCAGAAGGTAGAAGAAGGCGATATTTTCAGAATGTGTCAGGCAAAAGATGCTCCTATCCGTGACTGGGTTAAACTTGCGGTCAACAGGGCAAGAATTACCGGTGCTCCTGCTATTTTCTGGCTGGACAGCAAGAGGGGACATGATGCACAGATTATTAATAAAGTTACCATCTATCTGAAGGATCACGATACAGCTAGTCTTGATATCCGTATCCTGACACCGGTAGAGGCAATGAAGTTCTCTCTTGAAAGGATCAGAGCCGGAAAGGATACAATTTCGGTAACCGGAAACGTGTTGAGGGATTATCTGACCGATCTGTTCCCGATTATTGAACTTGGTACCAGCGCAAAGATGCTTTCGGTTGTGCCTCTTATGAACGGTGGTGGTTTGTTTGAAACCGGTGCTGGCGGTTCAGCTCCTAAACATGTTCAGCAGTTTCAGAAAGAGGGGTATCTGAGATGGGATTCATTGGGCGAGTTTTCCGCGATTGCCGCTTCACTTGAGCACATCGCTCAGTCGTTTGGAAATGATAAAGCCAAGGTTCTTGCGGAGACACTTGATGTTGCTATCGGTAAGTTCCTTGATAACGATAAGTCACCGGCACGTAAAGTCGGCCAGATTGATAACAGAGGAAGCCATTTTTACCTTGCCCTGTACTGGGCTCAGGCACTGGCTCAGCAGACTGGTGATCAGGAGTTTCAATCACGTTTTGCCGCAGTTGCCAAGCAGCTTGGTGATAACGAGGCGAAAATCAATGAAGAACTGATTGCTGCCCAGGGCAAACCGGTTGATTTGGGTGGTTACTATCATGTGGATGAAGAGCTGACCACGAAAGCTATGCGGCCCAGCGCGACATTGAATGCGATTATTGATGCTCTCTGAGGAGGTTTCCAGTTACAAATAAGCATAAAAGCCCGGATTACTCCGGGCTTTTATGCTTCTATACCTCACAGGATTTCAAGGCTGATCTGACCATGCGTAAAGAAATTCCCCCTCTTTGAGCTTTTGCATTACTTCATCGATATCCCGGGTTGATACAACAAAGCAGCCATTGCTTCTACCGATCATCGGACCGTTAAAGGTTGCAATGTTTACCATAATGTATTTCAGTGAGACATAATCTGCTGAATGCAGGACAATATCTCGGTTGAAAGCATTACTGTTCAATACTGGGTCAAGACCCTCAAGACGTATGGCTTTTCCGTGCTCGCCACTGTAGGATTCTGCTGTTTTGTAAAGCCCCAGGCTACTCATATTTGATGCAGGATTATTTGAAAATCTGTTAGCATAGAGATCTCCGGAATTCACTCCGTGTGCTGTCCAGTAAAATGACTGATCCCCGCTTTGGAGGTCAATGACTGCCATTCGTTTGAGGTAAGAGGGTTTTGAATAATCCACTACAGCAAGGAAACGAGGATGTTCTTCTGGATGTTTTGATCGATATGCTTCCAATGTTGCAAATGCTGCTTTGTACGCCTGCCCGGAAACTTTTTCCTGCAGCAAAAACCAACCTGAAATGAGGGTGAGCAGGACTATAATGAGGGTTAATCCTTTCAGAACGGTCGTTTTCATATGGATTGTTGCAGAAATGTTCCGTTCTGGTATTCTTCAAATGCCCTGGCTAGTTCGGCTTGGGTGTTCATGACAATGGGGCCGTGCCAGGCGATGGGTTCATTGAGCGGTTTGCCGGAGATCAGCAAAAAGCGTATAGGATGATCTTCGGTGCTTACGGTTATAGTATCACCATCATTGAAAAGAACAAGGGTTTCGTTGTCAAGAAAAGGATCGCTTTCCATATCGAAGTAACTGACTTCATCGGTTTCATAGGAGAAGGGTTTATCCTGATGGCAGAAGAGTCCTTTTCCTGAGATGATGTAAGCGAATGCAGTGTACCCTTTGTTGAGGTGATGGGTATAGGAAATTCCTGGTGGTACTGTGATGTCGAGATATAGTGGATCGATGGCAATGTCGTTGACCGGCCCATTTGTTGGTCCGATATTTCCACAGATGATATGGATTTCAACTCCGTTTTCAAGTTGAAGCTTCGGAATCTGGGCAGCAGTGATGTCGCGGTAGCGAGGATGACTCATTTTCTGGGATGCCGGTAAGTTTGCCCACAGTTGGAAGCCTCCCATCCCGCCGCGTTCATTTCCAAACGGCATTTCCTGATGAATAATGCCGCTGCCAGCGGTCATCCATTGAACAGCCCCTGCGGTGATTACTCCGCGGTTTCCCATGCTGTCGCCATGTTCGACGTTGCCTTCGAGCATATAGGTGATAGTGTCAATACCTCTGTGAGGGTGCCATGGGAAACCTTTGAGGTAGTCTGCCGGGTTGTTAGACCTGAAATCGTCGAGGAGCAGGAATGGGTCTAAAAGCGGAACCTGGCTGAAACCAAAAGCGCGTTTGAGGTAGACACCAGCACCTTCTATGGTAGGTTTGCTTTTAAAAACCTTGCGAATTGTTCTCGGTGTAGTCATGACTGTGTTGTCGGGTTGAAGAAATCTATTTTATTTCAACATTTTTTTTGTGCTAACAAGTTCATACCGCTTGTACGAGAACGAGGTAAGGTTAAGAATGGGTAGTGGTAAATAAGATCGTCCATTATTCAATGTAATGCGTAACTTCAGCCAAGTCATTTTTAAGCAATAAAATTATGTTAAGGAAAAGATATGGCACAAAAAACCGTAAAGGTCATGTTTATAGGTGATGTTGTCGGTACTCCGGGACTGCAGATGGTGGGTCGGATGCTGAAAAGTTTTATCAGCAAGTACCATGTTGATTTTGTGATCTGTAATGGAGAAAATGCCCATCATGGTAAAGGGATGAGCCTGGAAGCTCTTAATCAGTTGCTTGAAGCTGGCGTTAATGTTGTGACTGGGGGAAACCATACCTGGAGTAATTTTAACTTTTTTGATACGCTGAAGACGCATAGCCAAGTTTTGCGTCCGTTGAATTATCCTAAGGGGACTTACGGGAAAGGGTATGGGATATACAAGCTTCCGGGTGGACTTGGAGATATTGCTGTGGTTAACCTTCAGGGTAGGACGTTCATGTATTCCATCGATTGTCCGTTTAGAACGGCCGACTGGGTGATCAAGCAGATCAAGGAGCAGGTTAAGGAGAATGTTAGGTTAATATTTGTAGATATTCATGCTGAAGCGACTGCTGAAAAGATTGCGTTGGGATGGTATCTTGATGGGAGAGTGTCAGCAGTTATTGGTACGCATACTCATGTGCCAACGTCGGATGAACGTATCCTTCCGAAAGGGACAGGGTATTGTACGGATGCCGGAATGACTGGGCCGCATAACTCAGTTATTGGTATGCAGATCAAATCGGCTACTGACAGAATGCTTTATCAGACACCTCATAAATATGAATGTGCTGAGGATGATGTTCATTTTTCCGGAGTGCTTATGTCGCTTGATCTTTCCAGCGGAAAGACAGTTGGTATTGAACGGATTTTTTATCCGGAATTCGATCGTGGAGTGATGTAAGAGAGTGGGTTTATGGTAACAAAAAAGCCTCCTTGAAGGGGGCTTTTTTGTTGCTGTCAATGAGCGGATTGATTTATTATCGCAGGCCCTGTTCAAATTCTTCTGCAATGATGACGTCTTCTGTACTGCCTATATACAGAGGGGTGCGTTGATGGAGTTCTGTAGGCTTAATATCGAGGATACGTGTTCTACCGTTTGTAGCACGTCCACCTGCCTGTTCACAGATAAATGCTAGTGGATTGGCTTCATACATGAGCCGGAGCTTTCCACTCAGGTGTTTTGTTGTTGGGGGATACACGAAGACTCCACCTGTTAACAGGTTGCGGTGGAAGTCGGCAACCAGTGAACCGATGTAGCGGGTGCTGTAAGGGCGTCCTGTTGCAGGGTCCTCTTCTTTGATATAGTCGAGATATTTTTTAGTGCCTTCGTTGAACTGTGCGTAAGAGCCTTCGTTGATGGAGTAATATTTACCGCTTTTAGGGGTGGTGATGTTTTCGTGAGAAAGGAGAAATTCACCAATGGTAGGGTCATAGGTAAAACCGTGAACGCCGTTGCCTGTTGTATAAACCATGACCACCGATGAACCGTAGATGACATACCCTGCTGCAACTTGTTGGGAGCCGTTTTGCAGACAGTCGCTTATGCTTGCTTTGCATGGATCGTCGCCTTTGAGTTTGTAGATGGAGAAAATGGTGCCGACGCTTACGTTGACATCGATATTTGATGAGCCATCCAGTGGATCGAAGAGAAGCGCATAGCTGCCGGTCTCATTTTTTGGGGGGATAATGATGCCTTCGTTTTCTTCAGAGCCCATTACAGCAAATCGCCCATGTTGGCCGATAGCTGAAATAATTTTTTCATTGGCGAACAGATCGAGTTTTTTGACTTCTTCACCTTGAACATTGATGTTTCCTGTGAAACCGAGGATGTCGACCAGTCCTGCGCGGACTACTTCGCGTCTTACCAGTTTTGCAGCAAAGGCAACATCATTGAGAAGGTCGGTAAGTTCGCCGCTTGCGTCCGGGAAAAACTTTTGTTGTTCGAGGATATGGCGTTCGATAGTGATCAAATTGCTCATGATCTTTTTTTCCTGATGGTTAGTGTGTGTATTTGTAGATAGCCTGACTCATCGTATACATTGATCTATAATGTAGAATTTTTTCCGATTTTCTTTCATATTCAGTGGTCAGTTGAGTGACCGATGTGTTATATACATTAACATTTTTTATCAGCCTTTCTGTAAATACTTATGAAACGATATCGCTGGAATTTACTTTCTCCTGATGAAACGGCGGTACTCGCTTTTTCTGAAGCAATCAATGTAAGCATGCCTGTTGCAAGGGCATTGTTTAATCGGGGTATTCAGACCTTTGATGAGGCAAAGAATTTTTTTCGTTCCTCAATTGAGCATCTTCCTTCCCCATTTCTTTTGCAGGATATGCAAAAGGCGGTTGAACGCGTGTTATGTGCTATCAGTGGGCATGAAAAAATAATGCTTTATGGTGATTATGATGTTGATGGTACCACTGGCACGGCCTTGCTTTTTCTTTTTCTGAAAGAACGGGGTGCTGAGGTTTCCTATTATATCAATGATCGTTTTACGGAAGGGTATGGAGTATCGAGTGATGGTATTGATTCGGCTATTGAGCAGGATATACGTCTTATCATAACGGTAGATTGCGGTATAAGGGAGAATAAGGAGATAAGTCGATGTGCTGGTTATGGTATTGATGTGATTGTTTGTGACCATCATGAACCTGATGAGCTTCCTCCAGCCTATGCTATTTTAAACCCTAAGGTTTCGGGTTCTACGTATCCGTTCAGGGAGTTATGCGGGTGCGGTGTGGCTTTCAAGTTTATTCAGGCAATAGGTGAGCATTTGAATGCCGATCCTGAAAGTTGGATGAAACATCTTGATTTTGTTGCTATTGCTACAGCAGCAGATATGGTTGTTCTGGAAAATGAAAACCGGACGATGGTTCGTGAGGGCTTACAAAGAATGAGAACGATGCCCAGACGTACTTTGATGACGATGTTTTCAATCATGAAAGTTGCGCCGGCAGAGATTGGCATGTTTCATATCGCATTCGGTATTGCTCCGCGTATTAACGCTGCAGGGAGAATGCACTCTGCACACCTTGCTGTTGAATGGCTTCTTTCGGATTCATTAGCAGATTCCAAGCGTCATTCCGATGAACTTGACCATATGAATGCACTTCGCCGTGAAACGGACGCGGATATTATGGCGAAGGCGGAAAAAATGCTTGAAAGCCATTTTGCTTCGTATTGTTCTTCGATTGTATTGTATGATGAATCGTGGCATCTGGGAGTTCTTGGAATCGTGGCTTCAAAAATGATTGAGAAACATTATTTACCTACAGTTATCCTTGGTGGAATGAACGGGCTTATAAAGGGTTCGGTTCGAAGTGTTGAGGGGCTCAATATTTATGAGGCTCTTCAGGAATGCAGCGAGTATCTTGAACAGTTCGGGGGGCATCATCAGGCCGCAGGCATTACTCTTCGCCCGGAGAATTTTGCGGGGTTCCGCAAAAAGTTCAATGAGGTTTGCAGTAATCTTCTTTCAATCGGACAACGGCAGAAAGAACTTGTTGTTGATTCAAAACTTGCCCTTGAGGATATAACAGCCAAGTTTATCAATGTGCTTGAGCAGTTTGCTCCTTTTGGGCATGGTAACAGGGAACCTTTGTTTTTTTCTGAGGAACTTGTTCTTTTTGGTCAGCCGAGACTGCTGCGGGAAAGGCATGTTAAGTTTTCGGTGAGGGATAAAAATGGACGAACTTTTGATGTTATAGGTTTTGATCGTCCAGATGTTTTTACAGAACTTACAGCACATTCCCGTCCTGTATTTGCTATG
>JAPLFE010000057.1 GCA_026390855.1 Chlorobiales bacterium
AATTACGGCAAATATGGTCACTCATCTCCATTTACTCATATCCTCAGTAATGAGGAAATTGAAAAAGTGACCTCAACGGAACTTCTCGACGAAGTAAGTCATCTTCTGCAAAATCGCCATAGGGTGATTTACTACGGCCCGTCATCATCTCAAGACCTGCTCAGTGAGTTGCATTCAATCCGTCACTACCCGGAATCGTTCACAACTCCACCCCTTACCGACCCTTTTCAGGAGCTCGAACAGCACGATAATCTTGTCTATGTTGTAGACTACGATATGACCCAGGCAGAGGTTATCATGCTAACAAAAGATAAAATGTACGACCCATTGACAGTACCGATCGTTACTCTTTTCAACGAGTATTATGGCGGCGGCATGTCCTCAGTGGTCTTTCAGGAATTGAGAGAAGCAAAAGCTCTTGCCTATGCAGTTTTTTCAGGTTACAGCACTCCAAAGCAGAAAGGGAAGTACAATTATATTTTCAGTTACATCGGTACCCAGTCAGACAAACTGCCCGAAGCACTCGAAGGAATCACCAAGCTGATGACCGATATGCCAAAATCACCAAAACTCTTTGCCTCAGCGAAAACCGGAATTCTGCAGCAAAAATCAACGAATCGACTCACAAGAGCTGAGATTCTTTTCAATTATGAAGAAGCACTCAGGCTTGGTCACAACCATGATATCAGAGAAGACATCTATCGTGAAGTTGCCAAAATGAGCTTGGCCGATGTTGAAAAATTTCACAAACAACATTTCCCAAACAGACAGCATGTCATTCTCGTCCTCGGCAAAAAAAGTAATCTTGATATGGATACGCTTAAAAATTATGGAACCGTCAGGGAATTAACGCTCAAAGATGTTTTTGGTTATTAATTACTACGTTAAATCAAACGCTGTACGAAATCTCTTTTTGCTTACATTTTTGATAACATTCTAAAACACTTAAGAAAGAAACTTGATATGAACGAAACGATACAAACAATCCTCAATCGCCGCAGTATAAGGGCATACGAATCCAGGCAGATTGATGAACATGAATTGCAGGAAATACTTCTGGCAGGCGAGTATGCTCCAACAGCGATGGGGCAGCAGCCATGGCATTTTACAGTACTGCAGAATCCCGATCTGATCGAAAAACTCCAGACGTTATGCAAAGCAAGTTTTCTGAACTCCGATAATGCATCTCTACGCGAAATAGCAACTCGTGAAGACTTTCAGGTCTTTTACAATGCCCCCACACTTGTTATTATCTCCGGAAACAGCAAGGCAATAGCCCCATTACAGGATTGTGTACTCTCAATGGCAAATATGTTACTTGCAGCTACATCTCTGGGTATAGGTTCCTGCTGGGTTCACTCTCCGATGATGGTCTATGGAAGTGCTGATGGAGCCGCATCATTAAGCAATATTGGAATCGACTTCCCCAAAGGTTACGAGCCCTATGCTGCGGCTGTATTTGGCTACAGTGCACAGCCTTTACCCAAAGCAGGACCACGCAACTCCGATACCGTAACCATGATACGATAAGGCAAAAGGGGAGAGGTAAACAAGGTTTATCAAGGAAGTGTGCCTGTCACGCAAGACGCCTGCAGGCACCACATTCCAGTTTTTCATTCAGGAAGCCGGTTCCAAAGGAAGGGCTAAGTTATCCGGAATCATATCCTCAACGTTATTTGCTGGAATAAAAAATCGATTCATCGGGGTGTTTTCAGTTCTGTGATGTAAAATGCCTCGTGCAGTGCTGGCTGTCAGTGTGGCAAGGTGGCCTGCAAAGTTTTTCGGCAACACAAAAAAACCGCTTTCCTGACTCGAAAAAAGCGCCCACGAATCAGGGTCAATAGCAAAAACGCATCCAGTTTCAATGGTAATAAATGGAGTCTCTTCCTGCAGAAAAATATTTTTAAACAATACTTTCAACAGATGCTGGTTATTGTCAATGCCAAAGTTGAGCCCGGCATTTATAGTAATAGGTTTGTCATCAACAAGAACATCCGGCACAAGTTCAAGTTGTTCGGTCGTGATTTGAGCAAGAGCAAAGTTCACCCTACGGTTGTTACTGTCTGGCATGGTTTCAGAAATAATTGGTTGCGGAATTAGTAAACTAATCGTTGTAGAACGATTGAGTTTTCAAAAATATGGAATTTATTTGAAAGACGTTTTTATTTGTTTTGTTTTCTTTTTTTGAACAGATCAAGTTTTTTGTCGACAAACCCAAGGATGAATGTTATGCCCGAATTCTCTCTCCCGTGTTTATTTGAATCTCAAGTTTCACTTGCGACTCGGGCATATTACCAAATTGGAGGCACAGCACGTTTTCTAGCGCATCCCGCAACCCCCGCTGAACTCGCCGACCTTCTCCTTTGGAACAATGACCATCGTCTCCCTCTGGCCCTCATGGGCAAAGGAAGTAATATTCTTTTTTCCGATACAGAATTTCCTGGAATTGTAATCTCTTTAGACAGAATGCAAAGGATGTTCTGGTTATCCACAGATGAACTCTTTTGCGAGGCTGGCGCCGACAACACCCTTATTGCCGAAGAATTGCTCAACTGCGGCAGGGGAGACGGAGAATGGCTTTTCAGGCTACCTGGTCAGATAGGGTCAACCGTCAGAATGAATGCCCGCTGCTTCGGCGGTGAAATATCCAATATTACAGCCGGGATCCTAACGGTTTCCATTAGTGGCGAGCTGCGCTGGCAGACCCCTGATGAGGTATTTCAAGGCTACAAGCACACATCCCTCATGGATAATCACGAAATTGTTGTTGCTGTGGTCCTTCGTTTTCCTCAAACGCGCCCACTGCAGGATATTAAACATCTGATGCAGGGATATGAGGAAGAACGCACCAAAAAGCATCATTTCGATTTTCCGAGCTGTGGATCCACATTCAAAAACAACTACACGGCTGGACGCTCAAGTGGCAGTATTTTTGAAGAACTCGGCTTTAAAGGAAAGCACGAAGGGGGCGCCATGGTCAGTGAGCATCATGCCAACTTTATATACAATAGGGACGGTGCAACCGCAAATGACGTACTCAGGCTCGCCGCAAAAATGCGCACAGCAGCTATCGAACAGGCTGGTATCCAGCTTGATCTTGAAGTCCAGTGTATCGGCTTGTTTGATCACGAACTTCTTGCTTCATGCGGAATCAGCTACACAAGAGATCCTCACAACCCTTCAAAAGGGTGGACAGGACTGTTATGGCATCCAACTGATGATCCCGACACGCCACTTTTCCCCCGAATTCTTCTGCACGGACCTCTTGTGGGTTATAACGGCCTTGACCGGGAGTTTCCTTCTGGAGCTTTTATAAAAGTCGAACAACTGCTTCACCTGAAGGATGCTATAGCCAACCCCGAATCGCCTTTTCTCCGCTGGACAACCACTCAAAGCAACAACTCCACTCTTTTTTCAATAAAATCACCATCAGCACTTCCTGCAGGTACATTTATCGACGGATTATGGCAATATGGGGTTTCAGAACTCTTTATCGCTCACAACGAATCCTGTAGCGGTTATCTCGAGTTTGAAATAACTCCAGAAGGTAACTGGGTTGCCCTTCGTTTTGATGGCCCAAGAACAAGAGCCAACGGCTACGAAGTTCTTTCAGCAGAACCATGGAAGAAGGATCTTCGTATGGTACATGGTGAAGGATACTTCGGTATGGAATTTTCCTATAAGTTGCTGCAGCCATTCATGCATAATGAGATCCTGGAATTGCAGTGCTGTGCATCTTCAGGCAGGGGAGAGTATGGTTTGTTTCCCTGGTGGGAACCCTCATCAGCACCGGCCGATTTTCATCAGCCGGCACATTTTTATCACATTCGTCTTTTATAAATCAGCTGCCGGCATACGAGACACCTCAGCAGCAGTAAATACAGGCCCCTCCTTACAAACATAGACCGACCCCACATTGCATCGACCGCATTTACCAACCCCGCACTTCATTCTATTTTCAAGTGTTGTATAGACGTTCGCTTCATCAAACCCAAGCTTTTTAAGCGATATCAAAGTGAATTTAATCATGATTGGCGGTCCGCAAATCACAGCAATGCAGTTATCAGGCGAAGGCGCAGCCTCTTCCAGCACCGTAGGCACAAAACCAACTCTGTGCTTCCAGTCAGGCGATTCTCCACCCGGATCGACCGTCAGTACCAGATCAACATCGCTGCGCTCCTGCCACTCCTCCAGTTCATGTTTATAAACCAGATCAGCCACTGTACGAGCCCCATAAACAATAGTAACCTTGCCAAATTTTTCACGCTGATCAAGGCACGACCATATAACGCTCCGTGTAGGCGGCAGAGCAATCCCGCCAGAAATGAAAAGCAGGTTTTTACCATGAAAATCCTCAATGGGGAATCGGTTTCCATAAGGCCCTCTGAACGTTATCAGGTCACCTATATCCGCATTCGCCAAAGCCGACGTCACCCTGCCCGATTGCCTGAAGGTGCACTCAATATAATCCTTCCGTGTTTCAGGGCTTGCGACACAAAATGTGCTCTCACCCTCACCGTAAACACCATAAAGGCCAAACATACCTGTTCGGTAAGTCTTCTTGAAATACTCATGCTCAGCCGGCTCCTGAAACTCCAGCCTCAAAGTTTTCACACCAGGCGCCTCATCGTGGCGAGCCACAATTTTCATAGTGGCTGGTTTGTAAATGTTCGGTTGCGTGTTCTGGATGTTTTCTGTCACTGCGATAATTTTGATATCTCTTGTAAAGTCTCAGTAATACCCATATCAACCGGGCACTCACGCGAACACCTGCCGCACCCGCTGCAGCTGTTCGCATTGAACTTGCTAGGAAAATAATTGAATTTGTGCATAATCCTCTGTCTCCATCGAGCAGATTGAGTCGAACGGGGGTTATGGCCAGAAGTATGCAGAGTAAAGAGGGCAAATGAACAACTGTCCCAATTTTTTCGTCTTATACCACTGTAAGTATCGCCTTCATCCTGGATGTCAAAGCAATGGCAGGTAGGACAAAGGTAGGTACACGAAGCACATCCTATGCAGCGCATTGAAATCTCTTTCCAAAACTTGCTGTCAAAATTTTCAGGATTCTGCAGCCATGCAACGCAAGCATCCAGGTCAAACTTTTCTGCAACAGCCGCCACTGGAGCTGCCGTGTCAGAACCCTCCTGCAACAGATCAGCAATGGTTTTAAATGCTTCCCGGCCTCGCTCCGTAAGTTCCTCGACCTGCCATCCCTTACTGTTTTCAAGAGGTCTAAGCAAAACGTCAGAACCCTTCGTACTGTCAGGAGCCATTTTAAGCGACGTACACATGCAGAACTCATCAGCATTCGTACAAGCAATGGTAACAATGACCGATTCATTACGTCGTTGAAACCAGTATTCATCCTTATAGTCCCATCCAAAAAGAGGATCATCAATTGCCATACCCGAAGCATCACAAGCCCGCGCGCCGAAAATAATTCTTTGTTCTCGAGGCGGCAAGCATTCATCGGTATTAATAGCATCTTTTTTTATCGTATAACGCAACATCGGCTCAGTCTGCGGAAAAAAAAGATCTTTGATCGAACGATCGGTCAAAATAAGCCCAAAATCGAATTCAGAAGCATGTTCAACAGCCGCATAAGTTTTAATATTAGCTCGTTGTACTGGGCCCATTACCGTAAGGCCAGCCGACTTCCATCGTTCGACACACTTGTCCAGTTTATCGCTGAAGAGGATTTTTGTCATACGGGTTTGTTACTTATAAAATGAATGTCTCGGAATCGTCTTTTTTAAAACTCGCAAGCACCGGTTCCTGCGTCTTGCTCATACCGGCAAAATGATCGAACGACTTGAGAACCTCCTGAGCCATTCTGTGATTGATAAGACGTAGTGGAATATTTACCGGACATGCACGATCACAGTTACCGCATTCAACACACCGACCAGAAAGATGAAACGCCCGGACAATATTCCATTCAAAATTTCCAAGTGAATGTGAAGAGGTATTAACCCATTGCGGCTGATTGCTGTCCACAATGCATCGCCGGCAGTAGCACATAGGGCATGCCTGACGGCATGCATAGCATTTGATGCATTTGGCAAACTCCTCCTTCCAGAACGCAAACCGCTCCTGCGGGTTCATCTGCTCAATTTTTTCAAGAAGCTCTTCATTACCCATTTCAGGAGCATGCTCTTTGATTGCACCAATCACATCCTCAAACTCTTCGACATGGATACCCTTCAAAGCCTTCACTTCATTTCCACTGACATCAAATCCAAAAATAACAATTTGTTCCGCATCAAGCTGCGACTCAGCAGCAAGGATATTGATAGCGCGTATTCCCTCAGGCCGAAGAAAAACAGCAACCCTTTTTTCATCACTCAAAAGCCCTTCATTAACCAGATAGCCCGACAGGTTTGCAATGCATGCCTCATCAAGCACAAGCCGATTCACTTCTTCAGGCGAACTGATAAAGACTGGACGTCGACGCTCAGCATTAGACCCTCTGCCATAGCCGATAACCATTTTCACAGCACCACCCGAAAGAAGTTCCATCGCCCTCTTTCTATATTGTTCCTCGATACTCATTCAGTGTTTTTTTAAAGTGAAGCAGGAGCCTGGGTTTGCTCAATCAACTGACTGTACTGTTCAAAAGGGCCGAGTTTACGGATATCATTAGTAACACTGTTTATGAATTCGGCAAACTTTACACCTTCCGCCGCGCTGATCCATGAATACTTAACCCTTTCAGGCGGGATGCCGATAAAGTCAAGCAAAGCACGAAACACCATCCATCTCCGGCGTGCATGATAGTTTCCATGGGTAAAATGGCAGTCACCAGGGTGACATCCACTGATAAGCACACCATCAGCCCCTTTCTGCAAGGCTTTAAGAATAAACATAGGGCTGATTCTCCCTGTACACGGAAGACGGATAATACGCACATTAGGTGCATACTTCAACCTGCTCGTCCCCGCTAGGTCAGCACCAGCATACGTACAGTAGGTGCACACAAAAGCAATGATTTTCGGCTCAAACGGTTCACTCATCAGCTTACTCCAGTAGCAAAGTTCAGTTTGTTCAAGATAAAATAAGGCTCTATTCAGAGGCCCATCACTTCGGCAAAGATCTGTTTTTCGGTAAAGCCTGCCAAGTCAATACTATTCGAACGGCAGAAAGTAACACAGGTACCACAACCCTGGCATAAGCCCGGATTAATCGACGCCACCCGTTTGATGACCCGTCCCGAACGGTCAACAATATCTTTTTTCTCAATAGCATTATACGGACAGGCAAGCACACAGCCCCAGCATCCTGCACAGGTGACCTCGTTATTAGTGGCAACAACAGGCTCTCTCTCAAGTTTATCCTTACTGAACAGAGCAAGAACCTTGCTGGCCGTTGCGGACGCCTGAGCTACCGAATCAGGAATATCCTTTGGCGACTGGCATGCACCAGCAAGAAAAACGCCAGCCGTAGACGATTCAACAGGCCTGAGTTTAAGGTGGGCCTCATTGTAGAATCCGTATTCATCATACCCGATGCCAATAGTTTTGGCAAATTCCTTTGCATCCGGTTGTGCAACAATTGCAGTAGCGAGTACCACCATATCAGCAGCAATTTCAACAGGTTTACCAAGCAAGGTATCGACACCCCTGACCATCAGCTTCCCGTTTTCCTGCCAAACCTTGCTGACACGCCCCCTTATATATGCAGCTTCATCTTCTTCAATAGCTCTCCGACTGAACTCATCATATCCTTTGCCAGCCGCACGGATATCCATATAGAAAATATGGGTTTTTCCATCATGAACCTTATGCGCGTAAAGCATGGCATGCTTTGCCGTATACATACAGCATATTTTCGAACAATAACGAACCCCTTTCGACGGGTCACGCGACCCCGCGCACTGAATAAAAACCACAGTTTGCGGTTCAGCACCGTCCGAAGGACGCATTATTTTTCCAGCAGTCGGGCCGCTTGCCGAAGCGAGACGTTCAAACTGAAGGCCATTGATAACATCCGGGTATTTCCCATATCCATACTCACCATACAGAGAGTTATTCTGAACCTGGAACCCTGTAGCAACAACAATAGCACCTACTTCAAGGTCCACAAAAGTGTCAGGCATATCAAAGTTTATAGCATCGCACTGACAGGTTTTAGCACATATCTTGCACTTCCCATTCTTGAAATAGATGCAATTTGCCTTATCAATGACCGGTATATTCGGTACAGACTGAGCAAAAGGAGTATAAATAGCCGTTCTTTTGCCAAGACTGCAATCAAACTCACTCGAAATTTTTTTAGCAGGGCATTTTGTGATGCAGTCGCCACACCCAGTACATTTATCGATATCCACATAGCGCGATTTCATGCGAACCCTGACAGTGAAGTTCCCAATATACCCATCAACGCTTTCAATTTCAGAGTAAGTAAGCAGTCGGATTTTTGGATGTTGAGCAGCTTCAACCATTCTCGGGGTCATAATGCACTGCGAGCAATCAAGCGTAGGGAACGTTTCCGACAATTGCGCCATATGGCCGCCAAGCGACGGTTCCCGTTCAACAAGCACCACATCCTGTCCAGCATTAGCAATATCAAGCGCAGCCTGAATACCAGCAATACCCCCACCGATCACCAGTGCCCGACGAGTAACAGGCACTTCAATCGGCTGCAGTTTATTGTTACGTTTTACTTTTTCAACCATCGACCGTGTAATGTCCATGGCTTTTTCAGTCGCAAGGTCCTTATCCGTATGTACCCATGAGCACTGTTCGCGAATATTGGCTATTTCACACAAATAGGGGTTAAGGCCAGCTTCCGCACACGCCTTACGGAACGTAGCCTCATGCATTCTCGGTGAGCAGGCCGCAACAACCACACCCGTAAGGTTGTTGTCGCGGATAGCTTTTTTAACGCTCTCCTGGCCTGGATCAGAACAAAAATATTTGTACTCCACTGAAACCGCAACGCCAGGGTGATCCCCCAAAGCAGCAGCCAGTTTGGTACAATCCACCTTAGCGCCAACATTTTCGCCGCAGTGACAAATGAATACCCCTATTTTCGCCATTATTCAATCATTTAGGATGAACCCGCCATAGTGGCGGTACCACTATAAAAGAAGCTGTGAAGGAACAGCCCCTTATTTCTATCATGCTCAATTATGCACGAAATCCCCCTAGAACCCATAGTTATTGTTGTGGCTCAAAAGCTGATCCACTCAGTACTTTCAGTGAAGTCAAGGTCTGGAAATCACCGAATTCTGCTGAGCGAAAAAAGCACCGAAATGTACAACATTATAACCTTAGTTTTTTAGAAGGCTCTCGGATTCAACAGCAAGAAAACTCTGTCAGAAATAGCACCGAATGCACTGCCGGTTACGATGATCTTCAAAATCACCAAAGACAAACAGAAAAAATGTTATCGGTTAAAGTTTCGAAACCAGATCAAGCGCAGGAACAAAATGTTTACCCACAGCAACTTCCGAAGGATTGGCACCACACGCAATGGCCACAAGTTCTGAAATATAGTAAACTGGCATCGGATTAACATCCCCGAACCGCTTTATCATACTCTCCTGACGCATATCAAGGTTCGCATGGCAAAGGGGACAGGCTACCACCAATGCAACCGCACCGTTTGCTGTGGCATTTTTTGCAATCTTGTGTGTCAGCTCTTCAACAAGCGGCTGTTGAGCCAGGGTAAGCCCTGCTCCACAACATTCAATCTTAAATGCCCAATCAACCGGAGTTGCCCCAAGAGCAGTCATGATTGCCTCCATCTTGAGCGGGTTTTCAGGATCATCAAAACCCATAGCCTCCATTGGGCGTACCAAAAGGCAGCCGTAATAGCAGGCAAGTTTAATATCCTTAAGCGGTTTTGTTACTCTTTTTTGAATCTCCCGGGGGTCCATTGCCTCAAGAAGTTGAGTAACACCAATAAATTCTGCAGTACAGGTTGGCACTATTCCAGTAATCGAACGAACCTCTTCACGAAGCTCCGCCGAATCCATCAAAGCTATTCGGGTAGTTACCTGGCGGTTCTGGCAAGCCGCACAAGGCGCAAGCACACAACTCAGTCCCTGAGCATCAGCAAGAGCCTGATTCCGCGCAGGCAAAAGCAAAGAAAGCTTGTGATTGGTTGCATGAGCCGAAGTTGCACCACAGCAGTTCCAGTCCTCAATTTCCTGCAGATTTATCCCAAGCAGGGAACACATTTTCTTAACTGAAATATCAAATTCCTTTGCAGTTCCGCTGAGTGAACATCCAGGAAAGTATCCAATGGTCATACCTGGTTTAATCGACAGGGGAGCTTTCGGGGTAAACTCCTTCTTTATCGGGCGTCGTTTCGGTGCTGACTCATGTGATTTCTTATGAGAAGCTTCAAAAATTTTTTCGATCTGATCCTTTCCCTTAACCCCACCTTTCCCAGTAAGCGTATGCATGGGATTAATTTTCCCCTCCTTGATCATCTTGATACCTGATCCAGCATCCTGAAGAAAGGTCTTCGTGCGAAGCTTATAGCTGTTGACAAGTGAGAGTTCCTGCAGACGTCCGTGTTTACGCACGTTATTGAGGAAAGAGACGTGAAAGGCATTCACCAGCTTTTTAGCCTTGTCCTCAGAAATAATATTCTTTTCCAGCGCAAGAGCTCTGAGCGAGTCCATGGTACCGGCAATCTCCATGTTTTGAGGACATCGCGAAGTACAGGTCATACAACCCACACAATACCACAGTGCGTCACTTCTCAACGCTTCTTCAATATAACCAGCCTGTACAAGGCGCATGATTCTGGCTGGCGGATTATCCATAAACGCTCCCGCCGGACAACCAGCTGTGCATTTACCGCACTGGTAGCAGCAGTTATAGTCATTGCCTGTGGATTTCTCAAGCTGATGCTTAAGGGCATCCATTACTGTCATCTTGTTATTTGACACGTGGTATATGTTGCATTACGTGGAGCGGGAAGCGAAATGACACAAACATGGTATGTTAAGGAAAAATACCTTAATGTCAAATTTACCAGCCTTAAATATTAATCCTCTTGTCAAAGAAGTCATCCGGATGACCATGTATTCTTAAGCTCCGGCCAAGTTTCCGAAAAGCTCTTAGTATGCTGATGGATGAAGATAAAACGCCAATAATAAGAAAAGCGTTCACAGAACGGAGGACAAATTTTTTGGTATGAGCGTATTCGTCAGTAATGTTGACTTGTTGCAATACTTTATTAAAGGTTGTTGAGCTACCTGATGAAGTGGGTATAAATTTTGTCAACTTTTGTCGGTCCAGGGAGTGAGGCTTTTGTTGCTTCACGCATTTTGAGAAGCCATGCCATATTTTGCCCAAGGACATCCATAATCTGCACACCCTCACCATCCTGCAACACTTCCCCTGGAGTCCTGCCATGAGTGATGTTCCAGTAATTTGAGGTAGCAAGAATCATTTCCGAATAGGTCAAATAATGGTTCAGGCTGTCGAACGTAGTCGAACCTCCTGTGCGGCGAACAGCCACAACTGCAGCTGCAACTTTCTGGCGGAACAAACCCCCATTAGCTCCCGCAACATAAAACGCCCTGTCAAGAAAACATTTCATAGTACCTGCAATGCCCGCATAGTAAACCGGTGAACCAAGAATGATACCATCAGCCTGTTTGATCTGCTGAATCCATTCGTTTACCGGATCAGTACTTATGCTGCATTTTTCATCTTTATTTTTTGCACATGTCCCGCAGGCCATGCACCCTCTTACAGCTTTGTTCCCGATATGTATAATCTCAAACTCAATACCGTTTTCCAGCAGTTGTTTGCCAACTCCAGTCAGCGCATGCCAGGTATTTCCATCCTGTTTAGGGCTTCCGTTGATTGCTATAACCTTCATTTTTCTTTTTATTGAACGCTTAACCCCATTAACCAGCAACAATCAGAGCAAACCGCCTGAGGGGCATTGCTGTAATTGCGGTTATAATTTCTCCAAGTATATGATTTTTTTAAAACTATTGAAACTTGAACTTAATGAGGAATCCGTTGAAAAAATTGAGCATCGATCAACTACGGGAAGTATTCTTATAGGTTGAGATTCTCTCTTTTTCAGTACTGAGGAAGAAAAAAAAGAGACTCTTCACGGGAGTTCTGAGTGTCAAGCAGGCTTGAGAATGAATGGGAGAAAGAAAGTGATGAGTCGCGGGAAAAAAACACCCAACCTCATTGATATAATGAGCTTTTTGCTTATGATATCAAGACTTTTCAATTTTTGTAATGCATTACTCTTTTGATAAAAGACCATGTTTGATGAAATAGAATTTGACAAGATCAAGCGTCTTCCCAAGTATGTCTTTGCAGCTGTCAATGAGCTTAAAATGGCTGAACGACGTGCCGGAGAAGATGTCATTGATTTTTCAATGGGCAACCCCGATGGCCCCACTCCACAGCACATTGTCGATAAACTTATAGAAAGCATCAATAAACCCCGAACCCATGGGTACTCAGTTTCAAAAGGGATATACAAGCTCCGCGGAGCGGTAGGCACCTGGTACAAGCGCAAATACAATGTCGATCTCGACCTCGACCGCGAGGTTGTAGCAACTATGGGCTCAAAAGAAGGGTATGTCCATCTTGTTCAGGCAATCACAAACCCCGGCGACCTTGCCATGGTTCCTGACCCCTGTTATCCAATCCATTCCCAGGCGTTCATTCTCGCAGGTGGCAACGTCCACAAGCTTAAACTTGAAATGAACGACGACTTTACCCTTGATGAAGCAGGATTTTTCCGGAATATCGAAAAAGCACTGCGCGAATCCTCGCCAAAGCCCAAATATCTGGTGGTAAATTTTCCGAACAATCCCACCACAGCAACCGTTGACCTCTCTTTTTATGAAAAGCTGGTCGATATTGCCCGTCAGGAGCGCTTTTACATTATCAGCGATATTGCCTATGCCGAAATAACCTTTGATGGCTACATTACACCCTCAATCCTGCAGGTTCCCGGCGCAAAGGATGTGGCAGTCGAAAGCTACACCCTGTCCAAAACCTACAATATGGCCGGATGGCGAGTCGGTTTTATGGTTGGCAATGCAAAACTGATCGGCGCACTCGAAAAAATCAAAAGCTGGCTCGACTATGGCACCTTCACGCCTATTCAGGTAGCATCCACCATCGCTCTCACGGAAGATCAAAGCTGCGTTCAGGAAATCTGTGAAGTCTACCGTAAGCGCCGTGACGTCATGGTCAAAAGCTTTTCAAACGCAGGCTGGGAACTTACATCCCCACGCGCAAGCATGTTTGTCTGGGCAAAAATTCCAGAACCTTTCAGAGCAATGGGCAGTCTTGAGTTCAGCAAAAAATTGCTGACCGAAGGGAAGGTAGCCGTCAGCCCAGGGATAGGATTTGGAGCCTATGGTGACGACTATGTACGTGTTGCCATGATCGAAAATGAGGAACGCATCCGTCAGGCAGCCCGCAACATCAAAAAGTTTCTTCGCGATCACGAATCCTGAACCTGAAAAAGAAACTTAACCAGTAAACATGCAGCGTTTCAGACCAGGAGAATGTCATTCAACTTCAAAAACCTCCTGAAACGCCTGATGCAATGCATCAACAACCATCCCCGACGAGACCAGGCTTGCAACATCGCTTGCCAGGTCTCCGGCTCGTCCGTGAAACCATGAAGCCGCCGCCGCAGCATTAAAGATATCCGCTCCTTTTGCAGCCAAAGCAGCAATTATGCCCGAAAGCACATCCCCCGATCCCGCAGCAGCAAGTGCTTCCGTTCCACTCGTGTTTAAAAGAACCGGCCCATCCACTCCAGCAATAACTGTCGGACTCCCTTTCAAAAGAACAGTAACCCCATGCTGATGAGCATAACTTCTGGCCGCTTCAATCGGATCGGCAGCAATTTCTTCAACTGACGCACCACACAACCGGCTGAACTCTCCATAATGCGGCGTAAGAACCACCTCACCGCATTTTTCATAGACACCATTCGCACCATTGCTTGCAAGGGCATAAAGGGCATCTGCATCAAGGATGAGCTTTTTTGAAGCAATTTCCGAACGCCCAAGAAGCTCCATTATAAAGTGGATCGTGCCAGTATCGCGTCCAAGACCGCACCCGATCACAAGAGCATCAGCCCATTGCGCTTTTGCAACAATGGAATCCATATCTCTTCCTATAACAACAGCTTCAGGTACAGCCATGTGCACTATACCCGCAAGCGAAATCGGTACGGACACGCAAACATACCCCGCACCACTTTTTATTGCGGCTTTAACGGCAAGGATAGCAGCTCCCAGCATTGAAGAACTCTCTGTTTGCGAGCCGGCAATAATCAGTACTTTTCCATTGGTATGTTTAGCACTTGCAGCTTCTCTCAAGTTGAATTGCTCAGCACCAAACTCTTTATCAGTTAAAGAACAGGATGAAGGTTCAGCAAGAAATCCCGGAATGGATATTTCCGCCACCTCAACCTCACCACAGCATTCAGGGCCCTCGTTCAAGTAAAACCCGGTTTTCAAAAATGCCATGGTAACCGTTACATCGGCTCTTATAGAGGGAGAAGCAGCAAATCCCGTAGTTGCATCAAGTCCAGAAGGCACATCAACAGCAACCGTAAGGGCACTCGTACGCTCACGAATACTGTTTATGAGTTCAATACCTTCACAAAGCGGTGAGCGAAGCACCATCTCCTGTTCAGTTAATCGAAGCCCCGTCCCTGTAATGGCATCAACGAGTATATCGTACGACGCTTCACCAACATAGGGCAGTGCTTCGTCAAGGCTTGTAAAAATACGCAGGTCAGGAGTGTATTTCCTGTAGGCTTCAAGAATAGCAAGCCCCTCACGATTTACACCTTTCAGCAGAGCTTCAGGATAGAGCAGAACAAGATCCACCGAAGCTTCAAGATTAAGCAGATGGCGTGCAATCACAAACCCATCGCCACCGTTATTTCCTTTACCAGCAACCACAAGAAAAGAAGTACCACCAAGGGAAGGGGAGTCCAGGTTCAGTGTTTCCCTTATAATGCGTACACATTCCCAACCGGCAAGCTCCATAAGTCGGGCTTCACCGATATGGAGCTCCTCTATAGCCGCCTTATCGGCTCGTTGCATTTCCAGTCTGGTGACAACAGGCAGCATAAGTCAGCTCCTTCGTTTTCCTTGTCCTGCAAGGTTAAAGTTCGTCAAGGTGCAGCGACTGCTCAAGTGAGTGATAGTATACTCCAGTGAGCTCTTCGATCGAAAAGTGAACAACTTCCTCACCGTTTATGGCAATAACAGCATCCTTTTCAACAACTTTACCAATAACCCTTACAGGCACATGATGCTTGTTGGCTTCCTCAATCACCTCTTTTGCCTTATCAGGCGATATGGAAAGGATCACCCGTCCCTGTGCTTCCGAAAAGAGCTGTTGCTGGATACGGTAAGGCCCGCCATCGGCATTTTCAAGATTAACACTGAAACCAAGCGGTTCTGCAGCGTTCATAATGGCTTTTTCAGCAAGTGCGACAAAAAGTCCACCATCAGAAATGTCGTGGGCAGAATGCACAAGCCTGCCAGCAGCAAGCGCCACAAGCAGTTCCTGCAGGTTTTTCTCATGCACAAGGTCAATGGAAGGGGAGTCCTGACCAGGCGTCTCATACTGCATCACAAGGTATTCCGAAGCATCAAGCGTAAGCTCACCTTCACCAAGCAGCAGAATTGCATCCCCCGAATGCGTGAATGTCGACCCCACAAGATTATCAATATCATCAAGAAGCCCGATCATCCCAATAGTAGGGGTAGGGTATATTGCGGTGCGTACGCCACCAATAAATGTTTCATTATAGAAACTTACATTACCACCAGTAACCGGTGTATTAAACGCCCGGCAAGCTTCACCCATTCCCTGTACCGCAGTCTTGAACTGGAAATAAACCTCAGGCTTATAAGGGTTGCCAAAATTCAGGCAGTTCGTTATAGCCAGTGGTTTTGCACCTGAACAGGCAATGTTTCTCGCACATTCAGCAACAGCTATTTTACCACCAGCCAATGGATTCAAATAAACGTACCGAGCGTTACAATCAGTTTTCATCGCAAGCCCTTTCTTTGAGCCTTTGATACGGATAACCGCAGCATCAGTCTGGCCTACAGGCGTCACCGTGTTGGTCTGCACCATGGAATCATACTGGCGATAGACCCATTGCTTGCTTGCAATATTCGGGCGCGCAAGCAGTTCAAGGCTCACAGCATGAAACTCAAGGTTTTTATCGTCAACCAGCTTGGCAACCGGTGTTTCAGGCTTTTTTTCAACAGCATCACGGATATAAACAGGCGCCCCTCCACCCAGTACCAGGGTTTCAGCCGGAATCTCAGCTACAACTTCACCGTGCTGAAAAACCCTCAAGTGGTTATCGCTCGTCACACGCCCAATCACCACAGCCAGAACATCCCACTTCCGGTAAACCTCAATAATCTTTTCTTCAAATCCTTTTTCAGCAACAATAAGCATCCGCTCCTGCGATTCCGACAGCATAATCTCATAAGCGCTCATACCAACTTCACGAATAGGCACAAGGTCAAGATCAATCTCAATACCACCATTACCGGTTTTTTCTATTCCCCTTGCGCTCATTTCAGAGGTCGAACTGGTTATTCCAGCCGCACCCATATCCTGCAGTCCCACAACATAGCCGGTTGCAATGGCTTCAAGGGTCGCTTCAAGCAGCAGCTTTTCAGCAAAAGGATCACCAACCTGAACACTCGGACGTTTATCCTCCGACGCCTCACTGAGATCTTCAGAAGCAAATGTGGCACCATGTATTCCATCTCTTCCCGTCGACGACCCAACAATCAACACAGGGTTCCCTTCACCAAAAGCCGTCGCGCTGACGGTTTTATGATGTTCAACAATACCGACCGACATGGCATTCACTAGCGGATTACCAGTATACCCCTCTTCAAAATATATTTCACCACCCACCGTTGGAACGCCAAAAGAGTTCCCGTAATCCCCGATTCCGCGCACGACACCATCCACCAGATACCGTACATGAAGGTCTTTCGGCGACCCGAACCTGAGCGAATCAAGCGATGCCACCGGCCGTGCACCCATAGTAAAAATATCGCGATGAATGCCACCCACCCCTGTAGCAGCTCCCTGGTAGGGTTCAACTGCCGAAGGATGGTTATGTGATTCAATCTTGAAAGCTACAGCAAGATTATCGCCAATATCAACCAGACCCGCATTTTCTTCACCCGCAGAAGTCAGTAAGGCCTTACCTTCACGAGGAAGAGTTTTGAGCACTGCAATAGAATTCTTGTAACTGCAGTGTTCACTCCACATCACCGAAAAAATTCCAAGCTCAGTAAAAGAAGGTGTTCTTCCGAGAATAGCACAGATTTTCCCATATTCTTCCGCATTCAAACCGTGTTCTGCTGCAAGGGCAATGGTGACTTCAACTTCAGTATGTTTCATAGGTACCCGCTATACGTTTTCAAGAGTTCAAGGCTGCTGGCCATGACAGTTTTTATATTTCTTTCCGCTTCCGCAGGAGCATAAATCATTTCTGCCAGGTTTCTTATCAACAATAACTGGCTGCTGCGGGATTGGTGAATTTTCCGATTCGCTTTCTCCTTCTCCCCCCGGCATATCCACACCAAACGAAGCGGTATACACGCTTTCAGCGGCCTGATGCTGCTTTTCTACGGTAAAAAGCAAGGGCGGTTTCATAAAGTTTTTCAGCTGTAGCCTCAACCCCTTCACGCTCAAAAGTATCACGATCAGGTTTGAACTCAATCGAAAGCTCGCGCATCATCTGTTCCTCAATACCATCAACATCATGTTCTTTGTGATATTTTTTAATCACAACCTCGCTGTAATCTTTCAAAAGGTCAAGGATGTCGCTCGTCAGCCGCTCCTTCAGCAATCCATTTCTACGGCGCGAATAAATCACCTCACGCTGCTGGTTTAATACATCGTCATATTCCAGAAGCCGCTTACGGATTGAAAAGTTTTGATCCTCCACTTTCTTCTGTGCACGTTCAATCGACTTCGTAATCATCGAGTGCTCAATAACGTCGCCTTCCTCATGGCCCAGACGATCCATAATCGAAATAACCCGGTCAGAACCAAACAGGCGCATCAATTCGTCCTCAAGTGAAACAAAAAAGACCGATTCACCCGGATCACCCTGTCGTCCCGCACGTCCACGAAGCTGGCGGTCAATCCTGCGCGACTCGTGACGTTCCGAACCAAGAATAAAAAGCCCCCCAAGTTCACGCACACCCACACCAAGTTTAATATCAGTTCCTCGTCCAGCCATGTTAGTCGCAATGGTCACAGCATTTTTCTGGCCAGCCTCAGCAACAATCTCAGCTTCACGATCGTTTTGTTTTGCATTAAGGACATTATGGGCTATTTTTTTCGCCCTAAGCATCCTCGAAAGGGTTTCCGAAACCTCAACACTTGTTGTACCCACAAGCACCGGCTGCCCCTTTTTCTGCAACTCCTCAACCTTCAGCACAACAGCATTGTACTTTTCACGCCTGGTTTTATACACAAGATCATCCATATCCTTACGGACAATCTTACTGTTTGTCGGAATAACAACAACATCAAGCTTATAGATTTCAAAAAATTCCGATGCCTCAGTTTCCGCCGTACCGGTCATACCGGCAAGTTTTTTATAAAGTCTAAAAAAGTTCTGGATGGTGATTGTCGCCATAGTCTGCGTTTCACCCTCAATCTTCACATTTTCCTTAGCCTCAATAGCCTGGTGCAGGCCATCGCTGTACCGGCGACCCGAAAGAATTCGTCCAGTAAACTCATCAACAATCATGACCTGCCCATTCTGCACCACGTACTCATCATCACGCTCAAAAAGCGAGTACGCTTTCAAGAGCTGGCTTATATTGTGCAGTCGTTCCGAACGGTCCGCAAAAAGCCGGTACACCTCATCCTTCTTCTGAATTTTTTCTGCAGTAGCAACCGACGCATTACTTTCAATCGCAGCGACCTCCGAACCAACATCAGGCAGCATAAAAATATCACTGTCCTGATGGCTGAGTTTACTCAAAAACTCGCGACCTTTATCCGTCAAATCAATTGTGCCGCCCTTTTCGTCAACAGCGTAATAAAGCGCATCATCAACTTCCTGCATTCGGCTCGAATTGTCTTTAAGGTACTCGTTTTCCGTACTCTGTACGAGTTTCGCCACACCCTGCTGTGAAAGCATTTTTATATAACGGGTGTTTTTCGGCTGTCCGCGTTTAACCCTGAGGAGGGCCAGTCCCGCATCCAAATCACCGGGTTTAGTTTTAAGCACTTTTTCAGCTTCGGTGAGATACGACGCTACAAGGTGCTGCTGAGCACGAACCAGCTGTTCAATCCACGGTTTAATTTCCTGAAACTTGCTGTTGTCAGCATTCGGTACCGGCCCCGAAATAATAAGAGGAGTTCTGGCCTCATCAATCAAGACGCTGTCCACTTCATCAACAATGGCATAATAGAAGTTGCGCTGTACCATCTCTTCCGGTGTTCCGGCCATATTATCACGCAAATAGTCAAAGCCAAGTTCGTTATTCGTACCGTACGTAATATCACACCCATACTGCTCCCTTCGTTCTTCAGGTATCATGTTATTCAGAATAACACCTACCGAAAAATTGTGGAAATCAAAAACCGGGTTCATCCACTCCTTATCTCTCTGAGCAAGGTAATCGTTCACCGTAACAACATGCACCCCTCTTCCAGTCAGTGCATTGAGAAAAACCGGCAGAGTCGAAACAAGCGTTTTACCCTCACCAGTAGCCATTTCCGAAATTTTTCCCATGTGGAGCACCACGCCACCAATAAGCTGCACATCGTAAGGCACCATATCCCATACCATCTCTCTTCCCATGACCTCATAGGTATGGCCTTTCAGGCGCCGGCAGGTCTCTTTTACAAGAGCAAACGTTTCAGGCAGAATCTCATCCAGTATTGCAGTCGTCGACTTTTCATACTCTTCAGCGAGTCTGTCAAGCCGTTCATTTATAGTTTCCGCCTCTTCCAGATTGATATCCGCATTGTCAAGCTTCATAGAGAGGTCTTTTTTCTCCTGCTCTAAAGGTTCCAGAACGTTACGTACCTTCTTTTTGAGTTCCAGCCCTTTCTGTCTGAGTTGCTCGTCACTGAGCGATGTCATGGCAGCCTGCATCTCATTGATGCTGACAATAATTGGCTGGATTTTTTTTATGTCCTTGTCGTGTTTGGAACCGAAGATCTTTTCTATAATTTTCAGCATGTACAGATATTTGTGCTCTCTAAAGTTTCAGAAAGTGAGAGGTAAAGTGATAAAGTAAGGCTCTTTCCCCCCATTCTACGTTATATTCAATCGAGCCTTAAGGTATTGAATTACACCTTGAGAAAAAAGCGGGAAGCCTTGAAAAAAAAGGAGGAAAGGGAAGTTTCCCCTCCACCGCCCAAACCCCATCAAAGGTAATCAGGCAGTATTATCAAACTTCTCCATCGCACTGTGGCCGCGATACCGTTGAACTCCTTCTGGCAGTACCGCGTCCCGTTATCCCCCAACTGATTATTTTTTAGAGGCAAGTTCCCCGAAAAAATCCTTCAAATGTCTGGTGCCATAAGCAGGCGCAATATGGTCGAATTTAAGCGCTTCAACGGCAAAAGAGAGTAACCCAGCCAGATTGCGGTTAAAAATCCCCGTCACCATGAGCGCTCCTTCGGCAAGCCACATCGGCAGGGGAGTAATCCATGGCGTTTTTCCGCACGCTGCAAAGGCCATTTCCATAGTCTCTTTGAATGTATATATATCAGGTCCGCCAGCAGGAATTTCTCGCGATTCACCATCCACCGCATCTACACAGACCTTTGCAAGATCACCCCCATGAATGGGATTAATCTTTTTTTCTCCCTCCCCAACCATGAACATATGACCACTTTGTGCCATCGAAAAAAATCGTCCCATATCCGAAAAATAACCGTTCGGGCGTACAACAGCCCATGACAGTCCCGATTTTTTCAGATCCGCCACAAAAAGTTCATGCGCCTGAATCGAAGGGACTTCAGGCATCTTGTCTTCATTGAAAACAGAGACATAAATAAATTTTGAAACTTTTTCTGCAAGCGCCTGATCCAGTATCTGTTTGTTCCCTCTGTAATCGACCTCCATGCTGCTGTGGTGTTCATCAGGCGAGGTAAGGCCCAAAGCCGAAAAAACAATATCAATCCCCTTGCATACGCCATGAATGCTTTCAGGAGAGGTCACATCACCAGTAACTATCTCATCAGCAATAGCATAAACCGCAGGCTCACCATGCGGCCCTGCGGTTTTGAACTTCTCAGGGTTCCTTACAAGCGCACGAACAAAATATCCTCGCGCCTTAAACTCCTTAACCGCGTATCTGCCAAGATATCCCGAAGCACCAGCAACGAGTACTTTTTTTGTCTCCACCATAATATTTTAACGCTCCTTTGGGGTTCTAAGGATTCACCTAAAATGACTGCAATTTTTTTACCTCCTTACGCCAGCAATGAAAAAGAATATGCCCGGCATAACCAGCAAGCTCAGGGTTTAAAAAAGCACGAGCCTCCTCATCCAGAATAAGATAAGTCGCAGGGCTTAAAGATCGAAGGGCAGTTGTACTGTTAAACCATTTCCCCAGGTATTGTTTAACATGCGTATCAATAGGGAATGCGTCAAAACGCCCCAACCCGAACAGCGCAATGCAATCGGCAATTTTAAACCCTATTCCACTGTTTTGAGCAAGCCTTCTGCGAACCTCCGAAAGAGAAATTTGATGGTTACCGAGGCTCTTAAGGTCAACCCTGCCTTCAGCAACGCCTTGGGCCGCCATAATAATGTTTGCAGCCCGTAGACGGTTATTGTTCGTGCAACGACTGAGAACAAAAGGATCCGCCGCAGCAAGTCGTTCAGCAGTGGGGAAGTTATGGAACACGACCTCTCTCCCCTTAAAAGTGACAGTTGTTTTTTCTCCATAGGTTTGAGCAAGCAATGAAACCTGTTTTCTAATCAAATGCATTCCAATACCTTGGGCGCACATAAAAGAAATCATGGTTTCAAAAGGATCCTGCCTCAGTATCCGCAAAGGAAAGTATTCCGACAGAAGCACCCAGAGCTCTGGATAGAGACGCGAAAAACTTTCCGGAAAAACGTTTTCTATGTCAATTTCAAGTGAAAAGTAGTGGCGAATAAACTGAGGCAATGCAACTCCTTTAATCTCTTTAACAGGAGCATTTACCTTAAATTCATTTCCCGATATCTGCCTTATAAATAAGGGAATAGTATCGATAAGAGTCGAATAATAATCAAAATCAAATTTATGGATATTCCATAAAAATGTTTGCCCGCTGAAAAGACTTTGCTTTATATCTACAACTCTCGGTTCTTTTATTATAAATGTATTATACAAAGGATATTGTTTCAATTTTAAGCACAAAAAACCGCACTGACCGATGCTCACATTATTTGTTCTTATAAAAACATTAAATACTTGTAATGAAATAATATAGTATTTTTTACATAAAAAATATCTAAGAGGCGCAGTGCCTCGTTTAAGCTCTTGATAACTCAAAAATTAAGGAGCAATAAAATCATGGTATAGCTTAAAAGATAACCATATAAATAAGCATATACTTCTTATTTTTAAGAATATTTAATTGAATTAACTCTAAAGAGTATCGTTTTTTATTGAAAAACAAAACGATACTATCTCTTTTTTGCATAACACATTATGGTGATATTGTTTTAGCTTAAATCCTTTCAGAAATAAAATTTCATACAGGATTTCAACTCTTAACTATTAAGGAGTGTGGTGTGTTTATTACTCTGAAAACTTACCAGGAAACTTAGTTTTGTTTTGGAGTAAAATAGTGGGCGAGCGAAGTCTGCGGAGCCTCTTCAATTTGTATAAGCTCAAATGTCAGATTATGCGCTTCAGGAGTGAAAAGTGAAATCACGGCAACTTCAGCCACATCGCTCCGGTCGATAACTCCAGTAGCGATTCTGTCACCAGTATCAAAATGCAAGGCATGTCTAAGAGGTTCACCATCAATCAAACCCCCGGGACGAAGAATGGTATATGAATATCCCGGTTCCGAAAAAAGTCTGCGAACCTCGTTTTCTCCCTCAAGCTTCATAGTCAGCACCTTACCATATTTATTCAACGGATGGTCCGGTTTGGTCACTCCCAGAGAGCTTATAAGAATAAAACGTTTCGCCCCGCTCTCTTTAGCTATCATCGCAAGTCTCTTTACCCCGTCACGGTCAATGGCAGAAGGTGGAAGAGCATGAGGATCAGTTACATCACCGCCAAGAGCACAAATAACAGCATCAACATGACCAAAAGCAGCCTTGATCTCTTCTGGATGTTCAATAGAGCCAATGGTAAGCTTATCAATAACTTCCGGCCCAAAAAGCTCAAGCGCTTTCTCACCCGATCGAACAAACAGATGAAAATCTATCTTATAACATTGTAAACGCTTAAGAATCCAGGCACCAGTCCTCCCGGTAGCTCCCACAACAAGCACACTTCCTTTAAACGACATCATCACTCCACAAAAGTTTTCCGCATTACCCACTCCCTTCGTTTCGCCTGAAATCACTAGAGAAATACCACACATCTCTCTTCGAAACGCAGGGAAACACCTATTCATTCCCTGCGTTGTTTTTTACTTCAACGAGGGATCACAAAGTGAGGGATATTTTAGGTCATGCCAATCAGTTAAACATCGAAAACCTGACATTACACACCATGGTCAAATCAACCAGAGCATGCAGAAAGATGACGCTTCTGATATCGCGATACCAAAAAAAGCTCAATGCCCAGCTGCAGGCAATCAACATCTGAACCGGCATGAAAAGTGGCTTGTAAGGGCTGGTCTGTACAACATGTGTAGGAAGGATATTTATCCAGAAAAGACCGTGGATAAGACCACTGTAAACCATAAAAAAGACAAAGCCAGTAAGAAACAGTGCCCAGGAATTTTGTGTAAACTTTCCTGCAAGTGCAGTCCCGATCCGAAAAACAGCATAAAACATAAAGGTTTCAGCAATGCCGTTACCAATGCTGAAAACCAGAACAGTCAACAGGTCAAGCTTACGTCCACCGTCAGATGTTGAATGCGAATACACCCAGGCATTAACCCCAACAATCACCAGAGACGCAACCAGCAGAGTGATTCTCCTTGAATCAAAATCGCGGTTGAAAGTTAAAATGTCCTTCTTGAAAAAAACAATGCCGACCAAAAAAGCAAAAGCCCAGTAGGCATAAATCATCATTGGTACCGATAATTCCATTGTATCTAAGGGTGTGGTTATGGGTTAAGAAATTGTTTCCGCGTCACAAGTAAAAGCCTCTGCATGATAGGAACTTCTTACAAAAGGAGCCGATTGCACATGTCGGAACCCCGCAGCTTCAGCAATCATACGGTACTGCTCAAATTCATCCGGTGTTATATAGCGTTCAACAGGCAGGTGTTCTGCCGAAGGCTGCAAGTACTGACCAATGGTCACCATATCGCATCCATGCCGGGTAAGGTCGCCAAGTGAGGCTGTAACCTCAATTGAGGTTTCACCCATACCAACCATGAGCCCTGACTTTGTACTGAGTCCATGTTTTTGTTTTGCCCTTTGCAAAAGCTCCAACGACGCCATGTAGTCAGCCTGGGGGCGCACCTTCAGGTAAAGGGAAGGAACAGTTTCAATATTATGGTTCAACACCTCAGGTGCTTCCGCCATAACCATGTCCATTGCAACCTCATTTCCTTGAAAATCCGGTATAAGGCATTCGATGCTTACCGATGGGTTGAGTTTTCGAATTGACCGCAGAGTCTCCACCCAATGTTCTGCGCCCCCATTATCGAGGTCATCACGGGTGACACTGGTCAGTACCACATGCTTCAATTGCATCGATTGAACAGCAAGGGCAATATTGTTAGGCTCAAACGGATCCGGGGCAGGGGGTTGAGCAGCCTTCCCCACAGCACAGAACCTGCAGGTCCGCGTGCAGACGTTTCCAAGCAGCAAAAAAGTAGCCGTCCCCCTCGACCAGCACTCATGCAGGTTCGGGCACAAAGCCGACCGGCAAACAGTATGCAGGCTCTGGCGGTTAAGCAACTGTTTCGTAGATGCAAACGACGCTCCAGAAGTCAATCTGATTTTCAGCCAATCCGGTTTCTTTCCTGGACTTCGCTCCATAAAGGTCCCTGTCAGTACAATGATTTAAATACAATTGCACAATATAGCTATTCAAAAGAATTCTTTCACCCCACCCCCATCCTCTCCTCCTCTTTCTTCCTTCCCTTTCTTCCTCCGCACTCCGTACTCAGTACTTCTTCACTTTCTTTCTTTCTTTTCTTTTGCAAAGAAATAATATGTATGTTCACCACAAGCCTTGTCTGTTTTCTTGGCGCTTTTTCCCGGAAAGACAATCTGAAATCACGAGAGGAGTTTGTGAATTTTTTTTGTCTTTTTGACTTCCGTTCGATTTGAGATGCGCCAACAACACACCCCCCTCGTCTAATTTCAGGGAAGAGTTGCAGCATTGTCCTTCGTAATTATTGAATGGAGTTTTGCAGAAAATGAACAAAGAATCCCGCGTACTTTGCAAGGCCTTACAAGGCAAAATCATGTCAGCAGAACAAGCCGCCGCGCTTATTTCTTCTGGCGACAACGTTGGTATGAGCGGATTTACCGGCTCAGGCTACCCCAAAGCAGTGCCCATAGCACTCGCTAAACGCATTGAAGATGCCAACCGGGAGGGAGAGAAATTCAGGATTGGCGTATGGACAGGTGCTTCTACTGCACCTGAACTCGACGGAGCCTTAGCCAAAGTCGATGGCGTTGAAATGCGTCTTCCTTACCAATCCGACCCAATTTGCCGCAAACGCATCAACGCCGGCGAAATGGAATATCTCGATATTCACCTCTCCCATGTAGCCCAGTTCGTCTGGTTCGGTTTCCTCGGTAAATTGAACATCGCCGTCGTTGAAGTAGCAGGCATTCTCGAAGACGGTCGTCTGATACCATCAACTTCTATAGGCAACAACAAAACATGGCTCGACCAGGCCGATAAAATCATCCTCGAAGTAAACTCCATGCAGGACTCACGTCTGGAAGGGATGCACGATATATATTATGGCACCTGTCTGCCTCCCAACCGCAAGCCCATTCCATTAGTTGACCCACACGACCGTAT
>JAPLFE010000028.1 GCA_026390855.1 Chlorobiales bacterium
CAGGGCTCTATGCCCCTGACAAAGGCAGCGTGCTTCTCAACGGAGCGGAATGCGCGGGTGACAGGACCGATGTGCTGGTGCGAAGGGGGCTTGTCCGGACTTTCCAGCTTGCTTTCATAGGGCTTTTTGCCAGCCATTGCCGAAGGTTGCTGGTGAAGAGGTCTCTGGAATACCCTTCTTTCTGGCGGATGTCTATCCCTGAATACTCTCGTTTACTGAGCAGCAGGATTTTTTGGGCAAACCGTTCGGAGGTGAGCACATAACGATCGTCAAAAACTTTCTGCAGAGAAAATATAGATGATATTGTTGTTTCGGGGATACCCAGCATCGGAATTAAATAGGGCTGTGACAAGGATTCAAGGCCCAGAGAGATCAGTTCCGGACTGAAAATTTTTACCTGTTTAAATGGGTAGAGGTTGGTTCTGTAGGCTAAGAGTTCCCCTGCTGCAATGGTTTCGGCTGTAAAATATGGGTGCGTTGCATGGGTCTGTTGCATCAGGCGACGGTGAGCCGCTTCGCTGAGCCCTTTAATGATGATAAGTTCGCTTTTATCGCCGCTTCCCATAATAGCTTCCCCTTCAGCATATGGCTCAGCCGCTCCGACACCTTCGAGCGCCCTTATAGCCTGAAGAAGCGTGTCGGATACAGCTATTGTCCTGCCGTTAATGGGTACGAACTGAGCCGGGCTGTCGATGGTGATAAAAAGATCGCGGGCAAGTTTTTGAAATCCGTTCAAAACGCTCATGACCACAAGGAGTGTGCTGACTCCTATAACGATTCCGGCAAGACTAATTGCCGAAATGACATTGATAACCCTGAAGCGTTTTCGGGCAAAGCTAAACCGTTGCGCAATCCATAACCCAGTTTTCATACAAACAGAACTAACATTGATTTCAGGTTGCTATTGCTTTTGAGTATTTGAATGTTTATTCAATCCGGGTCATTTTATGGACATCTTTATCATCAATCATACCATGTACAGCTTTGGCGTGGGCTCTGTAATGGTCAGACTGTAAATGATTATCGAGGCAGGCAAGATTTTCCCATGTTTCGTAAAAAATGAACACAAGAGGATCTTCATTATCCTGATGCAGAGTATAATCAATACAACCATCTTCTTGTCGGGTTGGAGCGATCAGTTTCAGCAGTGCACTCTTGACGCTCTCCAGAAACTCTTTTTTTGCTACAACTTTTGCGACTACAACAAGTTTTGACATGGTTCACCTTTTTTAATGACAGTTGTTATTGAACAATTCCCAACAGAAAAAGAGAGACTCCGGCTTGTTCATGATTGAAGCCTTTTACCAGCGGAAAACGCTTTTGCAAGAAGTGGCCCGACACTGTGATATCCTCGATGAGAGGTATCGTAGATGAGTGGATTGATTTTCATAATATCGAGGAAGCCATCGTCGCCACAGACATCAGTATCGCCCTTTACATCGATTATTTCACCAATGAACTGTGTATGCAGACCAATTTCAAGAGTGTGAAGAAGTCGACACTCAAGTACCACAGGAAATTCGGCAGCATAAGGAGCATCAACCAAATCACTTTTGACATGAGTGAGTCCTGCAACGGCAAACTTGTCGACATCACGACCTGAAGCGATTCCAACGTAATCGGCTTCTACCATTTTTTCCTGGTTGGCAATACCTACTGTAAATGCTTTGCGTTCAACAATACATGCATGAGAGTAGGTCGCCTTACGGAGTGACACTGCAACGCATGGTGGTTGTGAACAACAAATACCGCCCCATGCAACGCTCATAAGGTTAGGTTTTCCTGCCTCGTCGTACGTTCCCACCATCAAAACCGGGGTTGGGAAAAGCAGCGTTTTTGCTCCAATTGATTTTTTCATGTTATTTCCTTTTAAGGACTCAGGGGCTTAAGCCCAGCTGTTGTATTTTATTTTTTCGTTCATGAGGTTTTCAACGGGTACTGGTGGTTTAGCTTCAAGCGGATGACCGATAGCCAATATTGAGGCAACCTTTAAATGTTCAGGAAGGTTAAGCAGTTGCTGAATATAAGTTTCAGCGGTGCTTGCTTCATTATGTTGACGGTTTCGGATTTGGATCCAGCAACTGCCTAGACCCAATGATTCTGCTGTGAGCTGTATGATGATTGCTGCAATGGAACAATCCTCAACCCATACATCTGATTTTGAGCTATCGGCACAAACAACTATTGCAAAAGGTGCATTTTTCAGAAATAGAGATGCATTAGGTTTTGATTCAGAAAGCCTGGTAAGCAGATCGGGATTATCAACCAAAATGAACTCCCACGGATTACTACCCTTTGATGATGGTGACCTTAGTGCCGCTTCGATAATGGTTTCTATTGATTCGGATGAGATTTTTTCAGGGGTGAATTTCCTTATGCTGCGGCGCTTGCGTAATAGTTCGATCATTGTTTATTTCTCTTGGGCTGATTTTAATTGAGCTTTTGCTGAGGGTTGCGGTTGATTAGGGTGTATGGCGTTTGAGCAAATTAAGCCAATTGTGTTTTTCAAGAAAACTACCATCAACGTTGGATTCCATTTCAAGAAACATTTGATAAGGGATGGTAAACGACAGGAGGTCTTTTGGAAACTTGTTGCGTACAGTAACGTCAGTAAGCCCGATAACGGCCCGTGATGTTGGGGATTCTGCTTCCCTGAAGGGAATAATACCTATAGTATGGCAGGCTGCTGCAAAGGGTACAATAACGTTATCGCTCGTGTTGCGAGCATAGTTTGCTAAAATAATCAGTGCGGAAAGCTGATCTGGGTTTACAAAAAAAACAATCACTTTAGGGGTCTCGTTTCCCATGACATCCTGCAGAGGCTTAAAAACAACATATTCTTCAGGAATGTCTGTAATAGGCAAGGATTCTATGAAGCTGGTTGCGATTGCCGGGGTTTTGAAATATCGTTCACCCTCTTCGAGGTCCGGCATTTTTGATGAGACAGCTTTTCCAAATTCAGTTTGGCAGAACTCACTATTGCCGGTGGAAAGGAAATGTGCGATCCCTCCGGGAAATTTTTCATAACAGTTGCCGAATCCAAGACCAACTCCCCCTCCAGGGCAACCGAAGGTTTTGCGGGTAAACACTGCTGTTTTCCCTTTAGATGCACTTTTTAGAAGTGCTACAACACACCCGAAAGCCCCTTCCTTGAACTGAAGAGCTCCCTCTGGAATGCTCTTTGTCGGAATGATAGCTACTGGCATGAATTCCACACCTATTGCTTTTTGTATAGTACTTTCCAATGACTGTGTCTCCTTTTTGAATTATCTGGAAATCATCAATGGTCACTTTGATTGTAATGATTAATTGCAGAATAGCCAAGGAACAAGTTAGGGTTACAACTTTATCGCAAACGATCTAAAAACAAAGGCTCCGATCGTGAGTCGGAGCCCTGAAAAACATTAGGATGCATACAAGGATATAACCGAGAAAACATACATTTATGTAAAATCATTTTTTGGATTTTTTTATAAAGGACAATAAAAAATATAATGCCCCCACAAAAATAAACCACCCTAGAATCCAGTAGTCATCCTATAGTGGACCCGGATTTTTAGACACTGGATTAAGTTGGTAACTTGCCCAAAACCGGAGCAGGTTATGAGTGAAAAGAAACGGAAAAGTTTCAGTAGTGAATTCAAAGCCAAGGTCGCACTTGAGGCGATCCAAGGCATT
>JAPLFE010000010.1 GCA_026390855.1 Chlorobiales bacterium
GATTTATCTCTCTTTTTATGAAACTTATTGTAGGTCTTGGAAATCCTGACTCCCAGTATGCAGGAACACGGCACAACATTGGCTTTGATGTCGTTGAAACAATTGCAGCGTCTTTCGGAGTGGGATTCAGCAAAGGGAAAGGAAAATACCTTAGTACAAAACTAACCTATAGAAAAGAATCTATCATTCTTCTTAAGCCCATGACCTATATGAATCTCTCAGGTCATGCAGTTATCGGTGCCATGAATTTTTATAAAATCGAGCGTAACGATATTTTTGTGATTTGCGATGATCTCAATCTCCCCTCTGGATCAATTCGCATTCGTGCAAAAGGATCGGCAGGTGGACAGAATGGATTAAAACACATTATCGAAAGTCTCGGAAGTGAGGAATTCGCACGAATGCGAATCGGTATAAGACTTGAGGAAAAGTCTTTGAGCTCTTTTTCATCGTTCGTGCTCGGAAAATTCAGTGAGGCTGAGAAAGTGATAATCAGTAAGATGCTCCCTGTTTGCATGGACGCTGCTCTTGATTTTGCAATCAATGGCATCGAGCACGCCATGAATAACTACAACAAACCTGTTATTTAACAGGCTGCAAGCTTTACGACCGATCCATCACACGAACTAGACGCGGACATCTTTTTCAAAAAAGCAATGGCGCGAGCATTGAACTCTCTTGGTTGATCAACATTACAGACATGGCCGGAATTCACAATAACCTCCAACCACGAATTGGTATGCCTTGTAATGATATATCGCACAGCAGGGAGAAACATGTGATCCTCATCACCCATAAGATAGAGCGTAGGAATGGCAGTATCTTTTTCTTCGAAATATTTTAATAGCGGTGTAATCTCATAGGTCAAGCGGAACCAGCGCATGAATTCTTTCTGCGCGACCTTTTTGGCCTCGTTGACGAAAAGAAGTCTCGAATTTTTATGTCGCTCACTGGGCATAATAATCCAGGCAAAAAAACTGTAAAGCCACATGTAGGGCACAAACCGCTTGAACATGTTTCCCAAGGTAACAAGCACCTTGGCTCTGATATTTAACCTTATGATAGCGCCACCCATAACCATTGAACTGACCCTGTCGGGCGCAATTTCGCTAAGGTTGCGAATCAGAATAGTTCCTAGAGATATGCCTATGAAATGAGCCTTCTTGATCTGTAATGAGTCAAGCACTTCGATTATATCACGAGTAATATCCTCGAAATCGTAATTTCGATCTTCCTTGTGGGCTACGATACTTTTTGACTTGCCATGACCTCTCAGATCAACAAGCAGTACATTGAAATGCCTGATAAACTCTTTGATCTGAAGAAACCATATCGAAGAACTACCACCGGCACCGTGAACAAACACGACCCATGGCGCTTCGGAGTCATCCAACTCGTATGTCTTGTAATGAAGCATTGACGGGCAGAGTTATAAACATTTAATACTTAAGTAAACAAAAACAACAATAAAAAACAAAAAGTTACACACTACTTCTAATAACTCTCACCATCTCAAACAAGGCGATACCAGCAGCGACAGCGACATTCAGCGAATGTTTGGTTCCATATTGGGGTATTTCAAGCACCTCATCACAAAGCGCAAGCACTTCGGGTTCAAGGCCACCAACTTCATTACCAACTACAAGACAGAGTGGAAATGCACCCGGGTCTAAGGCCGTATAAGGACGGCTCCCTTCTGTAATCTCCAGACCATAGATTCTTACACCCGATTTCTTCATGCAAGAAAGTGCCTCAAGCGGATCAGCACGATACTCCCACTGAACAGTGTCCTGAGCTCCGAGTGCGGTTTTATCAATTTCTTTCCGAGGAGGTGTTGCTGTATAGCCAGAAAGAATCATTTTCTCAATACCTGCAGCATCGGCTGTACGAAACATTGATCCAACATTCCACATGCTGCGGATATTATGCAGCATCAGAAAAAGAGGGTGCTTCGGTGCAGCGATATACTGATCCACACTCAACCGATTCATTTCTGAGCCATGTAACTTTCTGAACTCCTGCATACTAAAGAGAACGGAGTTTTTCAATAAGACGCTGATTTTCCTCAACAAGGCCGACATTAAATCTCAGACAGTTGTCCATAAGCCGATAACCAGAAACATTTCTAACGAGGATACCCTCACTCTGAAGGCTTTGGAAAACTGCCCTAGCATCACTGATCCTGATAATCAAAAAATTAGTATCACTCAAAAAGGGCTCAACACCTTCAAGAGATAGCAGTTCGTTATAGAGCTTATCCCGCTCATGCAGAATATACGATACTGCATCATTAACAAGAGAGTAATTCGCCAGCACATGCATCAATGTTATCTCGGCAAGCCTGCTTGAGGCAAAAGGAATTTTAGGTTTGGCAAGTTCAGCCATCAGAGCAGGGTTTGCGATTGCAAACCCAATCCGAATCCCTGCAAGGGCAAGCGCTTTGGACATAGTACGGAGCACTACCAGATTCGGTAGTCTATCGATCAGTTCCAAAACAGAACGCTGCCGGGAAAACTCAATATAAGCTTCGTCAACAAGAACAATTGCATCGCAAGATTCCGCAATCAGACGAACGTCATCAAAAGAAAGCGATTTACTTGTCGGGTTGTTCGGTGTTGAAAGTACGATAAAATCAACATGCTCATCACGAGCAACTCGAAGAATCGCATCCGTATCGAAATCAAGACCCGGAAGCATTGGTACACTTACAATCTCCGACTGAAGAAGGAGTGCTATTTTTTCGTAAAGCGAAAACGATGGTTCAGGAATCAGCACCTTGCGGCCAGGGCCAAGGCATGCAAGAAATATTGTATAGAGCATCTCATTTGATCCGTTACTCATCATTACTGAATCAGGTGAGATACCAAGAAAATCAGCATAAGCCTTCATGCCTCTGTATGGCAGAATATCCGGATAACGGTTCCAGGACTCTTTGATAAACTCGCTGATAATTTCTTCTTTGAGCCACATTGGCACATCAAAGGGACTTTCGTTCTGATTCAGCTTAATCTCAGCTTGTTGCCCACCTTCAACCCTGTATGTTGCAATATTCTGTAACGCGGGATTAAGAAGACGCTTTATATCTTTTTGCATGTTATAACCTGTATTTTTTCTGTAAATCTTACAATAAGGGAGGATAAACCAATAATGGAACTGACATTGTTTAAAAAAACATCTTTTTAACACAATTCATGAAAAAAAACTGGACAATCCTCATTTTTTTTATAAATTAAAACAGGACTTAAAATATCCAATTTAAAGGAGAAATTATGACACAGATTAAAAAAACACCTCTTGATCTTCTTGATGATATATACAGCCTTGCCTACTGGATGACCGGAAGCGAGAATTTGTCTCAGGATCTTGTCAAAAAAACATATCTCTATGCAAACACAAAGACAAGAGAGACCGATTTGCTTAAAACTTTCAGGAAATGCTATGTTGACCAGTTTGGGCAATACACTGATTTCTGTATCAGTGGCAAACCATGCAACAGTCAGCTTAATCTTATAGAATCACTAAAACAATGGGCTGCTGATGTAAAGCTATCGGTTCTTTTGAGCGAAATATCTGGCCTGAAACACCGGCAGATATCAGCAATTCTCGACAAACCCGTTGATACTATACGCTTATGGCTGTACTGGGGTAGAAAACTTCTTGCTAACGACGGTCAACTTAAAGCCTCAGCCTAAGGTCTCTTTTAAGAAAGGTCGCTTAAATGATGAGCGGCCTTTTGTTTTTATACCCACCTCTTTATATTCGCTTAACCTGCATTATTCATACTATACTTTTTTCCACATGATCATTATCACCGGCGGCGCAGGATTTATTGGCAGTGCCATGCTTTGGGAACTTAACCGTAACGGTGAAGAAAATATCATCGTCGTTGACGATCTGGGATCGACAACAACAGAAAAATGGCGTAATCTTTCCAGCCTTAATTTTTCAGATTTTATACCCAAAGATCTTTTCCCCGAACTGCTTGAGCGGAATGCGCTTAAAGAGATTTCAGCCATTATCCATATGGGTGCTAACAGCTCCACAACTGAAACCGACGCTGATCACCTGATGACCAATAATTTCGGCTATTCAAAAAAAATTGCCTCGTACTGCATGGCTCATGATGTAAGATTTATTTATGCATCAAGCGCTGCAACCTACGGTGACGGTTCTAACGCATACAACGACCGGATTGAAGGACTTAACGCACTCCGCCCTCTGAATATGTATGGATATTCCAAACATCTTTTTGATCGCTGGGCAGTAAAGCAACATATTCTCGACCATGCCGCTGGTCTGAAATTTTTCAACGTCTACGGCCCAAATGAATATCACAAAGGGGATATGAGTAGTGTGGTTTATAAGGCATTTCACCAAATACGCGAAAAAGGATCTTTGAGTCTGTTTCTGTCACATCGACCTGACTACCTTGAAGGCGAGCAGTTGAGGGATTTTATTTATGTCAGAGACTGTACACGAATAATGGTCTGGATGCTTGAAAAACCGTCAGTTACGGGACTGTTCAATGTTGGAACGGGCACAGCAAGAAGCTTTAATGACCTTGCCAAAGCAACATTTTCTGCTTTAGGCCGTCAGCCTGCTATCAACTACATGCCTATGCCGGAAACCTTACGCGATAAATATCAGTACTACACTTGTGCAGATGTAACAAAACTTCGTTCGGCAGGATTCAGCGAAGCATTCACCTCAATTGAAGATGGCATACAAGAGTATGTACAACAATACCTCGCGTCTGACAGCCCATATTTCGATAGCTTACAGGCATCTTAAATGCATAAACTGCTATAATTTTGACCACAGAAAAAACAATCGACATTCAGGGAATTGAACCTGTGATTCTTTTCGGCCCTTACGATTCTCTCCTGAAAAAAATCAGAAATGAGTTTTCCGATATACAAATTACTGCACGGGGAACACAGATTATTCTCAGGGGAAGCCTGGAAGAGGTCGCACTGCTTGAACAGATCTTCGGTGAGATGATATTTCTCGCCAACAAGCACGGTGAAGTGCTTGACAATGACCTGAATGCGCTAATCAACCTTGCCCTCTCCCCTGCTCCAAGACAGCAAGCGGTGCATCATGGCGATGAGGACATCATAGTTGCAACTTCTGATTATACCGTCAGGGCTAAAACAGACGGCCAACGACGAATGGTAGCTGAAGCCGCAAGTAACGATATTATGTTTGCCATCGGCCCGGCTGGTACCGGTAAAACTTATACCGCCGTTGCAATAGCTGTAGCCGCATGGAAAGCAAAAAGGGTCAAACGCATTGTTCTGGCCCGACCAGCTGTAGAAGCTGGTGAAAGTCTTGGCTTTTTGCCGGGTGATCTGGCTCAAAAAATAGATCCTTACCTCCGCCCACTGTATGATGCACTACAGGATATGCTGACCGCTGAAAAGCTAAAAACCCTTACAGAACAACGAGTTATAGAAATTGTACCTCTTGCTTACATGAGAGGCAGAACAATGAACAATTCGTTTATTATTCTCGATGAAGCCCAAAATGCGTCCAACAAGCAAATGAAAATGTGCCTTACAAGATTAGGTGTCAATTCAAAAGCAATCATTACCGGCGATGTTACCCAGATTGATCTTCCAAAAGAAGTAGATTCCGGACTTACTAATTCTCCGAAAATCCTAAAAGACATTAAGGGTATCAGCTTTGTCTATCTTGACAAATCGGATGTTGTCCGCCACAAACTTGTTCGGGATATCATCAATGCTTACGAAATCCATGAACAAAAATAGAACTCGCTACAAGCCAGAGGAACTTTGTGTTATGGCACAAGGTTAATATCCTCGTTATTGAGGTTAATATCGGTTCTCAATAATCAAAAAACATCGTTTTTTTAATCCAAACAAAGGAGAAAAAATGGCACACCGAATAACCGATACCTGTACCTATTGCGGAGCCTGCGAACCTGAATGCCCCGTAAGTGCTATTACACCAGGCGAAGATCTTTATGTCATCGATGAAACTATATGTATTGACTGCATCGGTTTTCATGATGAAGCAGCATGTGTTGCTGTCTGCCCGGTCGACTGTATCATCAAAGTTTGATTGCTGACTGAAAAATAGACAGAACATTTGGCGTAACTGATGGGGATAATTTCTTTGGAAGGTCAACCCGCTAAAGAAGAGTCATGTTTATTATTGCCCTACTTAAGTCCATCAAGTAAAATTCATGTAATGGTTGCATATATTGATTCATATTGTTCTCATAGTATGATTTATCGTTATTTTTACAGCACTTAACCTTAACAGATTCTTTAAGAATGATCTGTCGGATAAAATAAATTCCAAGTGACAAGACGTTTTTTTTTGAGCTATAAAAAATATCTTATATTGATCGAAATTCACCCGAATCGTTCTTTCTTTTTTTACAACTATTAAGCAAGGAAGTTAATATGGCACTCTACATTACTGAAGAATGTACCTACTGCGGAGCCTGTGAACCAGATTGTCCAGTAAATGCAATTTCTGCTGGTGATGATGTTTATATCATTGATGCAGCAACCTGCACAGAATGCGTCGGATACTCTGACACCCCAGCCTGCTCTGCAGTCTGCCCAGCAGAGTGCATCGTTCAGGGATAAACCAAACAGTGGATTAAAACATAAAAAAAACGGATGCCTGAAAAACATCCGTTTTTTTTACCGACTCTACTTCGATAGACTCATCGCTACACTTCGTAATCAACTACCCTGCGTTCAAAACTCGCTTCAACAATAAAAGGAATCAATGCCTGATGCTCGGGATGTACCTGATAAGCTGCAAGTGCTTCTCGATCCGAAAATTCACTATACAGTACGACATCGCCTGAATTCTCACTCCTACTGCAATCAATTCCAACCTCAATAGCGATTATCACTGGAATTTTTCCTTTTAGATCCTGTAGTTTTTTCTGTATAAGATAGGCATTAGTTTGCAGGTCATTACCATGTGCACTGTCCTTAAGCCACCACATTACAATATGCTTGATCATTTTTTAATTGACTACGTTAAAAAAAATGCTTTTAAGCCACAAATTACTGTAATATAAAAATACTAAACCGCGGTAACTGATATACCCATAAGGGACAGACGCGATGAACTTGCAACAAAAAATTAAAACGAGACAAACTAAAACCACACTCCTAAGCGAAGCAGATCATAAAAAAACAAATAAGCTTTTCCCAATTGTTGAGTTTATTGTTCTTTGCTTAAGAAAAAGTACCTCTCTTTTTAGTTCTCCTGACTTGTTTCGAGGACGAAAGTTCATGTTTTTTCAGTTTCCTGTCAGACTTTGCCAAAGCAAGCACATGGTGCCTTACCCTATGTCCAGACTTCAACTGAACAACTGCATGCATCCTTGACCTTCGGCCCGAAGTCGAAAGCGCAACTTCATTCTTCTTCGATTTTCTACCGGACTTCGAAACAGCGAGTTCATTTCTTTTCAATCTATAAGCTGCCTTCGACAATCGAGAGTGCCTTCTGCCAACTTTTAGCGGAGAAACAATTTCCGCCCTTCCCTTCTCTTTGATAAATGATGAAACAGTACTGCCTGAATCATCGCGCGAAGTCTGAACAATCCACGCAGGATCTGGCTTATTGGCTAAAAAAGCCGTATCAAACATATTGGCTGCTACACTCCAGCGGTCTGTTTTAGCATTCAACATCACAAGAAGAATATCCTTATTATTCTTGATAGCTCTAGCTATAAGACAACCTCCAGCCTTAGTGGTGTAACCTGTTTTTATGCCAACTGCATAAGGGTATTTATCGAGAAGCTTGTTATGAGTTTTCAGACAGTATACCTTGTGAGTGGTCTCCTCTGTGAAAACAGCTTTTTCAAGACGGGCTATTTCGTTAAAAACAGGATTCTTTACAGCATATTCTGTAAGACGCAAAAGATCCCCGGCAGTGGATGTGTTGCCAGCATAAATACCTTTATCAAAACCCGCCGGATTAGTAAACCTGGAGTTTTTCATCCCGATCATTTTTGCCTTTGAGTTCATCGCAGCAACAAATGAATCAACATTACCGGAAAGATATATCGCTATCGCAAATGCAGCATCATTGCTTGAATTAACCATAGCCGCCTTTACCAGATCAATAAGCTTGATTTTTTCGCCTGGTTTGAACCCTGCTATTGACGGCTCAACAATCGTCGACTCTTTCGTAATCAGCACATCACATTCAAGCTTACCGCTTTCAATCGCCATGGTACAGGTCAATATTTTTGTCAGGCTTGCAGGAGAAACCGGTCTATCAACATCCTTTGCCATCAAAATAGTAGGCGAACCAATCTCCTTGACGATATAGGAGTTTATTGGAGCTGGAGAGTGCAACGAATCCCCCCTTGTTTGGGAATACAAAGACAAGGGCCACATTACGACCGAGGAAACAAAAAGTGCGACAGTAACAGCTAAGGAGAGGTGCAGATAAAAAGAATGGTATTTTCTTTGAGTATAGACTGACTGTTTCCGTGAACGGAAAATCGCGGATATCAGAATTTGATGTGGCATTTTCAGTAATAGGGTTCTAATGATTTCAATCTAAAAAACAACTTATCTGAAACTCATCGGGCAATCCGAACGCACAAATTGCGACCACAACTACTAATTGTTCCATGGAAAACATTCATATTGAGAGCATTAACTTCCACTTGGAAGATTATGATCACAGCTACAAGTAACACCATCAAAACGTTCAATACATGATACCAATGATTGGTAGTGTCCCACATCAAGAAGCACTACCGTGCTTTTCCCATGCTGTGTCAAAACAAGTGGCCTCCCGGTCTTTTTAATCTGCTTGACCATTGAAGCAGTGTTAGCACGAAATTCTGACAGTGGCCTTATATCTTCTTCGAAATTGATACTACCCATATAAAGATAAAATTGCACTATTTCACGTACATTTAATTGTACATAATTCTGTATTACAAAACAAACACAAAACTTTCAAACAAGCACTTACCACCACTCTATTCAGTAAGACTTCCGGCTTCAGATATTTTGGGTTTTGGGGCTTGAAGATCTGAAACATCCATATTTTTGATCTGCTTGACCAGTTTGACAGTGTTGGTCACCAAATCATTAACTGAACGTTTAACATAACGGTTTCTGAAAAAACGAGTATAATTGTTTTCCATATCCTCTGCGATCCATCCTCTGCTCCAGCCAAGATAGTTGAAAGGCGGAAACGTAAAACCAAGATCGGCAAAAAAAGAGTTAAGTTGTCCGGCAACCCCTTGAACGTTGTCCTGTCCACCGGTTATAATAAACGATACTACCTTGTTCTTTATAAGCACTTTGTCATGAATTGTGATCTGATTCTGGACAGTATTTAACCGTTCAGCCATTTTGTAATAGAGCGATGATGCGTTCCCCCATCTTATCGGCGTTGCCAGAATGACGGCATCAGCCCACAATACCACGGAACGATAAATTTCATTCATCCCATCCTCCGCGTCCATATCAGAAATGGAGCACGGCCACGTACAGGCTTCCTGATGACGACTGTAGTACCCTTCACAATGCCGAAAATTAAGATCACGGAGTTTGATAATTTTAGTAGCAGCACCAAATTTTGAAGCTGCAACCTCAAGAGCATTCTGCAATGCAGTTTCTGAGGTGGAGGGCCTGGGGAGATCGCGATTCATATTTGTTGTTGAAATCCCAAGTACATTGAGAGATGATGGTGTGGTTTGATAGTTAAGGTTTCTCAAGTCTGCTATCGGATCAAATTCATGTTCAGCCTTGAATGCCCCAGTTACAGGTTGTTCCGAAACACAGATCATGCCATTCTGTACAAGAACATCATAAACAGCCTGACGATCCTTATAGCCATAAGGCGCTTGACCAGTCTTCAGGTTATACTGCCATCCGTGCCAGGGACAGGCTACGTAACGCTCTTTATCTTCAAGCACCTGTATAAAACCCTGTCCGAGATCACCCCCTTTATGAATACATGCGTGATCAAGAGCTGTAATAATTCCATCGTAATGAAACAGTGCAATAGTTTTATTGCTGGTCTTTACAGATTTATGTGTGTTTTCTGGGAGCTCAAAAACAGGAATAAGAGGAATGTATTGCATAATAATTGCTTTTTTAACGTTCAGATAGTGCAAGTTTTACGGCAAGTCCAATAAATACCATTGCTGCGAATCTGTTAACAATTTTCTGTGAAAGAGGAGAATTACTGAACTTTTCACCAATTCCACCGGCAAGGATACTGATGATACTGAAAACAAAAAGAGTCGCCATGATGAAAACTCCCCCAAGCTGAAAGAACTGCAACATCATAGACCCATGTCGCGGATCAACAAACTGAGGCAAAAAAGCCATAAAAAAAAGGGAGACCTTAGGATTGGTCAGATTCATGATAATCCCCCTCCTATAGAGATTTCCTCTGGAAAGGATTTCCACATCAGCCTTACTCACTGTTGAAACACCTGTTTTGAACGCCTGCCAAGCAAGATAAAGAAGATATGCCGCACCCATAAACTTTAGAATGCTGAACGCAAGCGTCGAAGCGCGCACGATAGCAGCAAGACCAAAAGCAACCGCTGTCGTATGCCCTATAAGTCCAGTAGCTAGGCCAAGCGTTACAAACAGACCAGCCATACGACCTTTCTGGGCAGACTGTGCTATCACGAAAAGGTTATCAGGACCGGGAGAGAGCGCAAGAATGACTGATGTTACAAAAAAAGCCAGGAGTACGTTATAGTCGATCATGAAGACAAGACAGTTTTTTTATTAATGGCCAGGAACCATTCGAATCATTTCTAAAAAAATATAAAAAAACACCAATGGCTATAAATGCTCACAATATTACCCTGCAATTACAACAACCTCAACATTATAACCCGTATAAAAGTTACTTGATCATCTTGTTTAAGACAACAAAAAAAAGCGTACTCCCATACCGGAAAATTTTATCACCCGGAATTGAAAGCACGCTTCTTCCAAACAACAACTAAACAAAGAACATCAACAACAAAAAATGATTAAAAACCAACCTGGGTATAGAGATTGATTGAATTACCAGTTTCATGATTCGCATCAAATTCATCAGCAACAGCATCTTTCGTGACAGAAACATACTCGACCCCAACCTTGAAATTCGGTCTGACCAATGCGCCTATACCTGGAATAATTTTGTTGATCCTGCCATTTAAATCATCATGTAAATGCTCATACCGAACAAGTCCGAAAAGCCATGGATAAAGCCAGTAATCGGCCTCGAAAGAAAGAGCATTTCTTTTGCCATAATTAAAGGCACCTCTAGGAATATCATTCCCATAAGAATCCGTTAATTCGATACTGTTAAGCACCTCATTAAAGTGCGCGTACTGGGCTACAGCACGCACCGGACCATAATTTATCCGCACATCACCAGAGTAAGCGTTCTTGGTCAAACCGGCAATGCGGTCTTCAGATCCAGTATTTGCACCCTGACCAGAGTTAACATAATTGACACCAAAAGTAATCGAGTTGTCCATCCCTATTGACTGAATACCATAAGATCCACCAACCCCGCTCAGCAATCCGTTTCCACCGACCTTAAAAGTTGCCCTGACAAATCTTGTATCGGTGATATTACCATGTACTTCAAGATCGTTTCCATTAGGATCAGTAGCACCCACCTCGGAATTCCTGCCAATTCCTGCCAGAAGCGAATATCCTCCACATGCTCCTGTATTTCCAGCAATTCTCAACTCAACTCCCCTGTTAGGATTCGGCAGGCTTGCTGCGTAACCATCCAAGTCAGTTCCTGCACGAGCTGAAATTAAGTCAAACTGTTCCGGGAAACCTACATCCCCCCATGCCATACTTAACCCTGGCCTGAACGTCCAAACTAACTGCAACCGTCCCAAGGTTGTAGCGACAGCATCTCCACCATTAGTTCCGCCATCGAAAGCTAAGTCACCAATATAGCTCAACTGCTTTGTGATCGTACCGGCAAAAAACATGTCAACTTCGGCATTGTATTTCACATCCCTATACTTTCCATTCATCGGGTTTTTCTGCAAAGTAGCCCCGGACTTAGCAAGGAATCCAAGTGAAGGCATATTAGGCAGATCCGAAGGCCAGATAGCATTCGGGAAAACATCTTTATAAGCTTCCTGACCAAGCTTAATAGGTTCTTCCTTAACCATCTCTTCGTCAGTATCATTCGGGAAACGATACCCGTTGTTGCGGAATGCCTCTCCAAAACCGTTTCGTGCAGGAAACGCTATATGGCAGGTCGAACATGCCGTATGATATTTTCGCGCAAATACCGGTAAAGCAAAACTCTCTTTAGCCGACAAAAGAATAAGCGATACCATCATACAGCTCATGAGAAAAATAAACTTGTCTCCAGCTTTATTTGTCATAGTCACTCCTTTTATTTGATTGATCTTATTGGGTAAAAGCCAACCTCTTGAAAAGCTATCGACACAAGAAAAAAACTGCCGTGAGCGGCAAAAAAAGCTGAAAAGTTATTGAAAGCATACGACTGCGCCAGAGAAACGCGATACACGTATAGTAAACATGTGTGTCACATGCTCAATCGCTTAAAGATTACGTTTCAAGCACATATAACCCTAAGCAAGGGATGAGTGGATAGTTGAAAAATGAAAATCTCAGTGCCAGTGACACTCATCATTAACTTTCGAAAAAAAGAAGTAGTAAGTAATAGGTAACGATCAATTATGCATCTAATATTTCAAGTTAATACAAGTAATTCTTATGAAAAAATGCTTTTTAAGCGTTTTTTAAGAATTCAAAAAATAAAGACGATTTTATTACAGCGAATACTGTATTTCATCAGGATATGTACAGAAGATTCTAATGTTACCAGTTGCTGATAACGCTCACCAAAACACGGGGAGCGCATCAAAAATCCAGCTATGGCAATATCACGCTGGTTTACCTGCTTGTCTTGATTGAGCAGAAAGCTTCCCGCCATAGTGCCCGAGAAGTGTCACAACCGGCAACATACAAAAAAGCAGGGCTACATACACCCAATGCTCAAAATTCTGACGGTTCATCACATCAGGAATGCTGAGCCTCATGCCAACAGCAGAGGCACAAAGAAAAAAGAGTAGAAATGAAAGTCGTATTTTTTTTATAAAAATTGGAGCCTTTGCTCCTCGAAATTTCGCTTTCCAGTCGTGTATGCCTGAAAAGAATGAGAACGGAATAGCCATCATCACAATAACAATCAAATGCTCGACAGTATGTTCAAAATAGGTGTTCCCTGTTGAAAGGGTCAACAAGAGATAAAGTACTGCAACTGGAATCAGTCCGTTACTGAAATGAGCTGCTATAGCATGAAACAAAAAAGTCTTTTTCATATCCTTAAGCAAACTTGGACCAGGCATACGATATATCTCCTTTTTGATTTTGAAAAAAAATACATCCCACTAAGGATTAAACACGTCAATTCATCCTGTTTTATTGAGTTTAAAAAAAACCTGATAATATTTCAGAATATTAAACATAAACTTAGCTCTTTTAACGATACCGAGGTTCATTTCTTTAGTTTTACATGTTATTTTCAAAGCGACAGCATTTCTCCAACCTAAGTCAGTAAGGGTGAGTGATTTTCGTTCTATTAAAAATTCTGAACCTCATACTCCGTTGGAGAACGGAGAGTTCAAAACTCCATTGAATGTTCGAAAACTGGTTCATGCAAGATCAATGCCTGCCGAAAATCTCTCCAAACTTGCTCTCATTCTCCGCTTCCTCAAACCGGTTACCTGGATTCCGGTCATGTGGAGCTTCCTTTGCGGCGCAGTTGCAAGTGGTGCTTTAGGTTGGAAAGAGATATTCAGTTATAAATTCCTGCTCGGAATGTTGCTTACAGGGCCCCTGGCAAGCGGTACCTGCCAGATGCTGAATGATTACTTTGACCGTGATCTCGATGAAATCAACGAGCCAAATCGTCCAATACCCGGCGGAGCAATGTCACTCAAAAATGCCACGATATTGATTGCTGTCTGGTCAGTTCTTTCAGTTATAACGGGATATATGATTCATCCACTCATCGGACTTTATGTTGTCATCGGTATTATTAATGCACACCTTTACAGCGCAAATCCCATCAAGCTGAAAAAACGACTCTGGGCTGGTAATATCATTGTTGCTGTTTCATACCTTATTATACCTTGGATAGCCGGGGAAATAGCTTTTAGTCCAAACTTCACCCTCTCATCACTTCAGCCATCACTTATAGTTGCAGGACTTTTTACTCTTTCAAGTACTGGCACTATGACCATCAATGATTTCAAATCAATTGAAGGCGACCGACAGATCGGTATCAGAACACTTCCAGTCGTTTTCGGAGAAAGTAATGCTGCAATAATCGCTGCTGTACTCATCAATACTGGTCAGCTTTTAGCCGCATTCTATATGTTCATAATCGGCGAGACTCTTTATGGATTCATTGTCGGATTGCTGATCATTCCTCAGTTTTTTCTGCAATTTTCCCTTGTCCGCTCACCCGGAACAATGGATGTTCGTTATAATGCTATAGCGCAAAACTTTCTTGTTGCCGGCATGTTGCTCTGTGCATTTGCCATAAAAGCTGCAAGGCCATGAAATTCACCTATCGGCCGGAAATCTCTGTAATTATGCCCACATTTAACCGGGCCCGGTATATTAAAAACGCTGTACAAAGTGTAATTTCGCAATCGTTCGAAAACTGGGAGCTTATTATTGTCGATGACGGTAGCTCAGACCATACCATAGAGATGCTTGACCCTTATATTGAGCAACATCCCAATATCCGCTACATGAAACATAGGAACCGGAAAGCCGCACTTTCACGCAATGCGGGCATTCAGGCATCTTTCGGCAGTTATATCACCTTTCTCGACAGTGATGATCATTATTTAAGCAATCATCTCGAAACAAGAATGGCAATCATTAAGGAACATCAGAATGTTTCACTGCTTTCCGGAGGATTTATCTGTGATGAAAACATGATGGTCAAAGATCGCAATAATCCTGACCGGCTTATTCACATACAGGAATGCGTCCTTGGAGGAACTTTTTTCGGAAAAAGAGAGCTTTTTTTTTCGCTTGAAGGATTCAACGACCTCGAATATGCTGAAGATGCCGACCTATGGGAACGAGCTGTAAACCGCTTTTCAGTAAAAAAAATAGAAAACCCGAAAACCTATGTATACCAGCGTGCAGAGGACAGCATCACTCTTAATTATTAGCCCTCCATGATTTCATCTGTAACCGTTTACTGCAGTTCAAATAATCTTGCACCACAAGAGTATTTTATTGCTGCTGCCAGTCTTGGATGTGAATTGGCGAAGCTGAATATAAGTCTGGTCTATGGTGGGGGTCGGGTAGGTCTTATGGGCTGCATTGCCGATGCCGTCATGGAAAACGGAGGAACAGTATAGTGGACCCGGATTTTTAGACACTGGATTAAGTTGGTAACTTGCCCAAAACCGGAGCAGGTTATGAGTGAAAAGAAACGGAAAAGTTTCAGTAGTGAATTCAAAGCCAAGGTCGCACTTGAGGCGATCCAAGGC